>NZ_BAAGYK010000033.1:0-189938 GCF_054779355.1 Azotobacter armeniacus | reverse complement strand
AACGCTGGCCCGGGTGGAAGGGCATCGCTGGGCGATCGAAAGTGCCTTCGAAACGGCCAAGCACGCGTGGGGGCTCGAGCATAACGAAACCCGCTCCCGGCACGACTGGTACCGCCATGTCTCGTTGCTCATGCTCGCCTTTGCCCTGCTGGCAGCGGTTCGCCATCGAGCCAATGCCATGGCTCCCCCGAAAACAGCCAGGCGGCTGGCGAGTCCCCTTCGGCAGCGCGGATTCGCGGGTCGGTTCAGGAAATTCGGCGCCTCACCCTCCGGCTTGCGCTGCGACGGATAGATCCGGCTCACATCATCGCCTGGTCGTTCTGGCGAAGGCCCCCTCAGGCCAGGGCCCGGCAAGCTCCTATCAGCGCAAAAATGCAACTGTAGTATTAGGCCGGCCGGTAACTTGCTTATGCCCTCTTGATGCTCACCACGTGGGCGCCAGCACACAGCGCGTCTATCGAGTCGGCCCAGGCTTGCATCATGTCCCGGCGCTGCTCCAGGTAGGTGGTATGGTTGTAGGTGTCGTGCATCTCGTCTTGGTCGCCGTGGGCGAGTTGGCGCTCGATCCAGTCCCGGTTGTATCCCCGGCTGTTGAGTTCGGTGCTCAGCAGGTGGCGGAAGCCGTGGCCAGTCTGGCGGCCCTTGTAGCCGGCATCGGCCAATGCCTTGTTCACCGTGTTCTCAGTCATCGGGCGGGCGCTGTTGTTGCGGCCTGCAAAGACCAGCTCATATGCCCTGGTGATCTCTTGCAGCTGGCGCAGGATCGCCACGGCCTGGCGGGGCAGGGGGACCACATGCGGGCGGCGGGCCTTCATCCGTTCTTTCGGGATCGTCCAGGCGGCGGCCTCCAGATCAAATTCGGCCCAGGGTGCGGCGCGCAGTTCACCCGGGCGAACCCCGGTAAGCACCAGCAGGCGGATGGCATGGCGGGTCAGGATGTTGATGTTGGCGCCCTCGATCCTGCCCAACAGCTCGGGCAACTCGGCAAAGGCGACGTGAGGGTGGTGGCGGGTGGCGGGCGCATGGGCGGCCACCACGTCCAGATCGGTGGCCGGGTTGGCATCCACTCTGCCCTTGGCCAGTCCGAAGCGGAATATCTGGCTCAGCCACTGGCGGGCCTTCTTGGCGACGTTGTGCGCTCCCCAGTCCTCGATCTTGCGCAGCAGCTCGGCCAGCTCGGGGCGGGTGATCGCCTTCACCGGACGATTGCCCAGGGCGGGCAGCAGGTCCGACTCCAGATAGGCGGCGGTCTTATCGGCGGTGGACTTCGCCCAGCGCGGCGCCCGGTAGGCGTGCCACTCCCGCGCCAGTGCCTCGAAGGTCAGGCCGTCACTCTGCTGGGCTTCCTGCTCGGCCTTGCGTTCGGCGCTGGGGTCTTTGCCTTCGGCCAGCAGCTGGCGGGCGGCGTCACGCAGCTGGCGGGCTTTCTGGAGCGTGACGGCAGGGTAGACGCCAAGCGCCAGCATTTTTGCGTTGCCGTTGAAGCGGTAGCGGTAGCGCCACAGCTTGGAGCCGGTGGGCGTCACCTCCAGGCATAGGCCGTTGGCGTCCGCCAGCCGATACAGCTTTTCTCTCGGTTTGGCGGTGCGGATGGCTGAGTCTGATAGCGGCATGGGGCGCCCGGGTGTGAGTAGATTTGAAAACCGAACTCGGTCTACTCACGAAACTACTCACAATGTTTTGGGCTTACAAGGGAAGGCTTGGGAATCATAGACAACAAAAAACCGGCTCTAAGGCCGGTTCTTCGTGGGTTTCGGGCTTGGTTGGGAAGGCTCGAAAAGATTGTGTGGTGCCCCGGGAGAGACTCGAACTCTCACTCTGTCGCCAGAAACGGATTTTGAATCCGCCGCGTCTACCGATTCCGCCACCGAGGCACAATGGCGGCGCAGTATAGGGAGGCAGGCGGACCGGGTCAATCGTGCCGCGTGGTCATCCGAGGCGCTTTCCGGTAAGCTTTGCGCCCCGAAAAGCTGACCTTTCTGCCATGCGCGTCGCCAATTTCCACTTCGAACTTCCAGGGACCCTGATCGCCCGCCATCCGCTGACCGAGCGTCGTGCCAGCCGGCTGCTGGTGCTTGACGGAGTAACCGGGGGTCTGCAGCACCGGCGCTTTGCCGATCTGCTCGACTATCTCCGGCCTGGCGATCTGATGGTGTTCAACAATACCCGGGTGATTCCCGCGCGCTTGTTCGGGCAGAAGGCTTCCGGCGGCAAGCTGGAGATCCTCGTCGAGCGGGTGCTGGACGATGTTCGGGTGCTGGCCCATGTGTGCGCCAGCAAGTCGCCCAAGCCTGGCTCGAAAATTCTCATCGAGGGCGGCGGCGAGGCGGAAATGCTCGCCCGCCACGATGCCCTGTTCGAGCTGCGCTTCGCCCAGAGTGTGCTGCCCTTGCTGGAGCGCGTCGGGCACATGCCGTTGCCTCCTTATATAGATCGCCCCGACGAGGCGGCCGATCGCGAGCGCTATCAGACGGTCTATGCCGATCGCGCCGGCGCGGTGGCGGCGCCTACCGCCGGGCTGCACTTCGACGAGGCACTGCTCGCGGCGATCCGCGACAAGGGGGTGGCGACCGCCTTCGTCACCCTGCACGTCGGCGCCGGTACCTTCCAGCCGGTGCGCGTCGAGCGCATCGAGGATCACCACATGCACCGCGAGTGGCTGGAGGTTGCTCCGGACGTGGTTGCCGCCGTGGCGGCCTGCCGGGCCCGCGGCGGGCGGGTGGTCGCGGTCGGCACCACTAGTGTGCGTTCGCTGGAGAGCGCCGCGCGGGAGGGCGTGCTCCGGCCGTTCAGCGGCGATACCGACATCTTCATCTATCCGGGGCGGCCCTTTCATGTGGTCGACGCCCTGGTGACCAATTTCCATCTGCCCGAATCCACCCTGCTGATGCTGGTGTCGGCCTTCGCCGGCTATTCCGAAACCATGGCCGCCTACGCTGCCGCCGTGGAACAGGGCTATCGCTTCTTCAGCTACGGCGACGCAATGTTCATCACCCGCAATCCTGCTCCCCGTGGCCCCGAGGAAACCCCATGAGTCATATGTCCTTCGAGTTGCTGGCCACCGACGGCAAGGCCCGTCGCGGCCGTCTGACCTTCCCTCGGGGGGGGGTCGAGACCCCGGCGTTCATGCCGGTGGGCACCTATGGCACGGTGAAGGGCATGCTGCCGCGCGACATCGAGGCGATCGGCGCGCAGATCATCCTCGGCAATACCTTCCATCTCTGGCTGCGGCCAGGTACCGAGGTGATCCGCCGGCACGGCGACCTGCACGACTTCATGCAGTGGCAGCGGCCGATTCTCACCGACTCGGGCGGCTTTCAGGTGTTCAGCCTGGGGGCGTTGCGCAAGATCAAGGAGGAAGGTGTGTATTTCGCCTCGCCGGTGGACGGCGCCAAGGTGTTCATGGGGCCGGAGGAGTCGATGCAGGTGCAGCGCGAACTCGGCTCGGACATCGTGATGATCTTCGATGAGTGCACCCCCTATCCAGCCGATGAGGAGGTGGCACGGCGCTCCATGGAGCTGTCGCTGCGCTGGGCGAAGCGCTCGAAGATCGCCCACGAAGGCAATCCGGCGGCGCTGTTCGGCATCGTCCAGGGCGGTATGCACGAGGATCTGCGCCTGCGCTCGCTGGAGGGGCTCGAGGAGATCGGTTTCGACGGCCTGGCCATAGGTGGTCTGTCGGTCGGCGAGCCAAAGGAGGAGATGATCCGCGTGCTGGACTTCCTGCCGCCGCGGCTGCCGGCGGACAAGCCGCGTTACCTGATGGGCGTGGGCAAGCCGGAGGATCTGGTCGAGGGCGTGCGCCGGGGCATCGACATGTTCGATTGCGTGATGCCGACCCGCAATGCGCGCAACGGGCATCTGTTCGTCGACAGCGGGGTGCTGAAGATCCGCAACTCGGTGCATCGGCACGACGAGTCGCCGCTGGACCCGGCCTGCGACTGTTACACCTGCAAACATTTCTCCCGCGCCTATCTGCATCATTTGGACAAATGCGGCGAAATGCTGGGCAGCATGTTGAATACAATCCACAACTTGCGGCATTACCAGCGCCTGATGGCTGGTTTGCGCGAGGCTATTCAACAGGGTAAATTGGCCGACTTCGTCGATGCCTTCTACGCCCGGCGCGGTTTGCCGGTGCCGCCGCTGACTTGAGTCAGACGTCCTTTCCGAATCCTTTCAACAGGAGAGCTACATGAGTTTTCTGATTCCCGCCGCCTATGCCGAAGCCGCTGCCCCCGCTGGCTCCCCTCCGGGTACCGGCTTCGAGTGGATCTTTCTGGTCGGTTTCCTGGTCATCTTCTACTTCATGATCTGGCGTCCCCAGGCCAAGCGCGCCAAGGAGCACAAGACTCTGCTGGGCGGCCTGCAGAAGGGCGACGAAGTAGTGACCAGCGGCGGCATCGCCGGGCGGGTGAGCAAGGTGGCCGACGATTTCATCGTGCTGGAAGTTTCCGACACCGTGGAACTGAAGATCCAGAAGGGCGCGATCGTCGCCTCCCTGCCCAAGGGCACCTTGAAAGCCATCTAAGCTCCACTCCTTTCATTCATGACGGGGCGCGCAAGGCGCTCCGCGTCTCAATCGGGCGGCGTCATGCTCAACAAGTATCCCCTGTGGAAGTATCTGCTGATCCTGGCTGTGCTGCTGATCGGCATCGTCTATTCCGCACCCAACCTCTTTCCCGACGACCCGGCTATCCAGATCAGCGGGGCAAGCACCGCCCGACAGATCGGGCAGGGTGATCTCGAGCGTGTCGGCAAGGCGCTGGCCGAGGCCGGCATCACTGTCAAGGCGAGCAGTCTGGCCAATGAGGGCAAGGCCGGGCTGGTACGCTTGGCCGATCAGGAGCGCCAGCTGGAAGCCAAGGACGTCGCGCGCAAGGTGCTCGGCGACGAGTACGTGGTGGCGTTGAACCTGGCGCCGACCACGCCGGGCTGGCTGCGTGCACTGGGCGCCACTCCGATGAAGCTGGGCCTGGACCTGTCCGGCGGCGTGCACTTCCTGCTCGAGGTGGACATGGACAAGGCGCTGGATGCGCGCCTGAAGGTGTATGAAAGCGAAGTGAAGAGCCTGCTGCGCAAGGAGCGCCAGCGCTACCGCAGCCTGCCGCAGCAGGATGGCGCCATTCAGCTGGGCTTTGCCGACAGCGAGCAGCTGGAGCAGGCGCAGGCACTGGTGCGCAAGAATTTCAGCGATTTCGAGCTGAGCACCGCCGAGCGCAACGATCAACAGGTGCTGCGCCTGACGCTGACCTCAGCGAAGCTGGCTGAGATTCGCGAGTACTCGATCAAGCAGAACCTGACCACGGTGCGCAACCGGGTCAATGAGCTGGGCGTGTCCGAACCGCTGGTGCAGCGCCAGGGGGCCAATCGCATCGTGGTCGAACTGCCGGGCGTGCAGGACACCGCGGAAGCCAAGCGGATTCTCGGCAAGACCGCCAACCTGGAGTTCCGCATGGCTGCCGAGCCCGATGCCGCGCGCGCCATGACCGAGACCTTCGAGTTCCGCGAGGAGGGGCGTCCGGCTGTGGCCCTGGAGCGTAGTCTGATCATTACCGGCGATCAGGTGACCGACGCCCAGGCCAGCTACGACGAGAACGGCCGTCCGCAGGTGAACATCCGTCTCGACGGCCACGGCGGCGAGCTGATGAATCGGGCGACCCGCAACAGCGTCGGACGCAGCATGGCAGTGCTTTTCATCGAGCAGAAGCCGGTGACCCGCTATGTCAAACAGACGGTCGACGGCGTCGAGCAGGAAGTGGCGGTCGAGACCTTCCGGGAAGAGAAGAAGATCATCAGCCTCGCGACCATCCAGTCGGCGCTGGGCAGCCAGTTCCGCATCACCGGCCTCGAAGGCCAGGGTGAGTCCTCGGAGCTGGCGCTGCTACTGCGCGCGGGTGGCCTGGCGGCCCCCATGTACTTCGCCGAGGAGCGTACCGTGGGGCCGAGCCTGGGGGCGGAGAACATCCAGCTGGGTGTCCAGGCTTCTTTATGGGGCTTTCTCTCCGTCGCCCTGTTTATTCTGCTCATCTACAAGTCTTTCGGTTTGCTGGCCACAGTGGCGTTGTCGTTCAACATGATGCTGCTGGTGGCGCTGATGTCGCTGCTCGGCGCGACCCTCACCTTGCCGGGCATCGCCGGTATCGTCCTGACCATGGGCATGGCGGTGGATGCCAATGTGCTGATCTTCTCGCGCATCCGCGAGGAGATCGCCAATGGTTTGTCGATCCAGCGGGCCATTCACGAGGGCTTCGACCGTGCCTTCTCGGCGATCCTCGATGGCAACCTGACCACCCTGCTGGTGGGCGGGATCCTCTTCGCCATGGGCACCGGGCCGGTCAAGGGCTTCGCCGTGACCATGTCGCTGGGGATCCTCACCTCCCTGTTCACCGCCATCATCGTGACCCGCGGTCTGGTCAACCTGATCTACGGCGGCCGCGATCTGAAAAAACTGTGGATTTGAGGGGTTCGGCATGAAGCGCGTTATCAATTTCATGGGTATCCGCCGGGTGGCCTTCGCCGCAACCCTGCTGGTGACCCTGGTGACCCTGGTGTCCCTGGCCAGTCTGGCGGTCAGGGGACTGAATTTCGGCCTGGATTTCACCGGCGGTACCCTCATCGAGCTGAACTACGAGCGCCCCGTCGAATTGTCGAGTCTGCGTGCCAAGCTGAGCGAGGCCGGCTACGGCGATGCCCTGGTGCAGAGTTTCGGTGCGACCACCGACGTGCTGGTGCGCCTGCAGGGCGACGATCCGCAGCTGGGCGAGAAGGTGGCGGCGGCGCTGCGCAAGACTGCCTCGGACAATCCGGTGACGGTCAAGCGTGTCGAGTACGTCGGTCCGGCGGTTGGCGAGGAGCTGCGTGATCAGGGCGGCCTGGGCATGCTGCTGGCACTGGGCGGCATCCTGGTCTACGTGGCGTTCCGTTTCCAATGGAAGTTCGGCTGCGGCGCGGTGCTTTCCCTGTTTCATGATGTCATCTTCACCCTTGGCGTGTTCTCCTTTTTCCAGATCCCCTTCGATCTCACAGTGCTGGCAGCAGTGCTGGCCATCATCGGCTATTCGCTGAACGATACCATCGTGGTATTCGACCGCATCCGCGAGAATTTCCGGCTGCTGCGCAAGGTCGAGCTGATCGAGAACATCAATATCTCCACGACCCAGACGCTGCTGCGGACCATGGCGACCTCGATCTCCACCCTGCTGGCGGTACTGGCGCTGATGTTGTTCGGTGGTGAGGTGCTTTGGGGCTTCTCCCTGGCGCTGTTCATCGGCGTGCTGGCCGGCACCTACTCCTCGGTCTACATCGCCAACCTCACGCTGGTCTGGCTGAAGCTGACTCGCGACGACCTGATCCCCCCGGTCGCCGAGGAGACCGAGGCGGACCTGCGCCCCTGAGATCAAGCGAAGCGGAACTGCCTGCTGGTACGTCAGTCCAACTGCCGGCGCCCATCCGTGCGGTAGGGCGAGCGCAGGCAGGAGACAGTGATGAGCAAGGCAATGATCGTGGGGGTGGTGTGCGGCGCGCTGGGGCTGGTCGCGAGCGGGATGGCGTCCGCCTATGGCCTGGGCGAGCGCGAGCCGGAATACGCCGACGTGCTGGCGGTGCAGCCGGTCAGGGAGGAGGGCGGAGCGCCGCGCGACGCCTGCCGGGAGGTCGAGGTGAGCCGCCCGGGCCAGGTCAAGGATCAGCAGCAGATCGCCGGTACGCTGATCGGTGCGGTGGCTGGCGGCCTACTGGGCAGCCAGATCGGCAGCGGCGGCGGGAAGAAGCTCGCCGCCGTGGCCGGGGCGGTCGCCGGCGGCTATGCCGGCAACAAGGTTCAGGAAACTATGCAGGCCCGCAATACCCAGACCACCACCGAAACCCGCTGCGATAGTGGGGAGGATAGTGACAACGGGGTGGTCGGCTACGACGTGAAGTATCGTCTGGGTCAGGAGGTCGGTTGGGTGCGCATGGATCACGAGCCCGGCACGCGGATCCCTGTGCGCAACGGCCGACTGCTGCTGACCCGCGAGGAGTCGTCATCCGTGTGGTAGGTCGCCTGCTCGGCTGCGCTCTTTCAGGTCAATAAATTATGATCATCCCGTTTTTGCAATGCTGTCCAGCGATGGGTATTTGGCTTGCCTGAATCTATCCGGCGTTGGTTTGGAGCACGCTCCGCGCCACGATGAGCGTCGCGCCTGGCGATCCTGAAAAAGTCGGCGGCTTCGAAAGCCGATTTTTACGCCAGGTTTTTCGCCAGGCCGGTGGGCCGTTCACGTCATCGCTTGTCCAGCTATCGCAAAACCTGGAAGGTGTTCGGGGTACTGCGCAACGGCAAGGTCAGGCCGCCGAGGCGTCTGGCCCTGCTTCGAACTGCGTATGGTTGGCCGCGACCGACCAGGCGATGCGAGCCAGTTTGTTGGCCAGGGCGCAGGCCACCACGTTCGAGTGGTGGCGACTGTGTAGAGCGCGTACCCAGTCGGCCAGGGCACCGCGTTGATGTTCCAATCGTTGCAGATGAACCCTGGCGCACTGCACCAGCAGTTGCCTGAGCTTCTTGCCACCGCGCTTGCTGATGCCCGGTAGATTGGTTTTACCGCCGGTGCTGTACTGTCTGGGCACCAGACCGACGGACGCTGCATCCATATTGCCTGCCATCCCCCATTTCGACAGCCAACAGGCTGGCTGTGATGGGGCCGACGCACGGGATGGTCAGCAAACGGCTGCCCAGGTCATTCGAGCAAGACGAGCTGTTCAGCTACACAACGCTGGAACAGCGCATCCCGAACGACCATCCGCTGCGCCCATTGCGCAGGCGGGTCGATACGATCCTGGCTTCGATGGATCGGGACTTCGACGGGCCTCACTCCAGGCTGGGGCGTGCCTCGATCGCACCGGAGCGGCTGTTGCGCGCTTCGTCGCTAGGTGATCTGCACCGTCCGCTCCGAGCGGCAGCTGGTCGAGCAGCGTGGATGTGGAGTGCACCGGGTTCAACGGGCCTGCCGAAGTCGAGGCTGCGCTGGCCATGCTGGAGCGCCCGGCCAAGCCGGGCAGCACGGTCGGGGCGGACAGGAACCATGGCCAACAGGCTTTTGTCCAGGGTGCGCGCGAACTGAAGGTGACGCCGCCTGTGGCGCGCCAGGAAAAAGGGCCTGAAGCCAGGCCTTTTGAAAGAGACGTCAGGGGCTGAGCGCTTGAAAAAAACATCAAACCTGACGGGCTGGGGGAGTTGGAGCTGAATTTTTCAACGGCCTGTTAGATGTCATGGCCGTCTTGAACGACCTTTGCCCTGCGGGGGGGCTGGCGATTGCGAAAGCTCATTGAGAGAGTAGGCTCCTGTCATCAATCAAGCTAAGCGGCTGTGTGTTCGTCCTAACTTTGAAGTGCCTGAAAGTCCCGTAAATACTGGCAGTTCGCTTTCTTCGCGGCTGATTTTTGCATCATAAAGCGGCGCCTTGCACCATTATGATTCGTTTTTCGGCAGTTTGGGCGGTTTTCGCCAACACAGAGGATTCATATATGGATATTCGGGAGTCTTTCCTGGGCTTCAGGAGCGGTCGGCAGCAGCGCTGACTGGCAGTCCTTGGGAAAGGGTTTTACCCGCCTTTTGTTCTTGCAACAGATCTCAAACTGTTCGTTGTGGCAGCTGAACTCCATTTTCTCGCTGATTGCCTTGTTCGGCATCCTTCAGACCTGGCCAGGTTTCGAGCCTTGTTTCGTTTCGATTTCTGCTTGGCAACGAACTTTCGGGCCGGGCACACCGTGAGTGTGGGGAATTATTAATCCGGCCCAAGAATAGATTTTCCGTAGAGCCTGATCTTTAGCGATCTTTACGGCTCTTTTAGGAGTCTATTTAAGGGCCTTCTAAATAAGGAGAGAGGTGACGTCGAGCCGAGGAGAGCTTCGTGGTGTTGTCAGGGCGGCACAAGCAGTGCATGCACCCGCCTACCACCCGGCTTTTTGTTGTCATGGATCAAGGCAACATGGCCGTCGGTGATCTAACGTAATCAAGTGTGTTCGTAAGCAAACACAAGCAGGGGATGAAAAAATGAAATTAGCACTCGCACGGAGTCTGTTTTTCGTCGGTTCCTTGGCCGTTGCTTCCCTAGCTGTAGCGGCGTGGCACGAACCTGCACCTGATGTGATCAGCGCGAAAAGTGGCCTGGATCATTGTCCTGCGCCACCCAAGGCCAGAACTTCTGCTCAAATTCGCCCAGATCAGGATCTGATGTTGCTTCTGTTCGGCTTGTCGCAAGGCTTGAAAGCTTCCAACTGATTCAACTGTGCATGCGCTTTCAAACCAGCCCGCTGGCCTCCAACAGGGCCAGCTGGTACCCACAAAGCGACTCCATGAGAGTCGACGTTCTTGCTTGAGTGCCATACTGGCCTGTGCGGTTGATTAACTCAAGTTCTATTGGTCGAAAGTCTAAAAAAGAAGTTGCCTGCTGGTGGTCAAACCATGGCGAGGACCGGGTCACATGCTGTCGGGAGCTCGGATATGCAGGTGTACAGCTGACAGGTTGATCATCGACTGGCCCCATTTCTTGGGTCCGTCGGAGCCAAGTAGAACCGCCTGATCAGATGGTACCGTCGAGATTGCCGAAATGCGGTCGGCCAGGCAAGCCGACCGCTTTGCGTAGGTCAGATTCCTTCTGGCAGGCGCAGACCTCCATTTTCGAGCACATAGGGAATCGCTTCGATTGCAGCCTTGTCTTGGCTGACCTTGGCCGCGGGGCAGCGGTAACGCTGGCGTGTGTCCAACTGCTGGTCCGCCGTTCGGCAAGGCTCCCTGGTGGCCAGGGTGGCTAGGTAGGCGGGATCATCCGCAGCGATGAGAATGGTGCCGCTGGTGCTTTGGCGGGTTACCTCGTAGTTGTTTCCGCCATTGCCATCTTCGATGGTGATCTCGCTGATCAGCAAGGTACGCTCGCCGACTCGAGGTGAATCGTAGGTCTGGGTTACTGCGACCGTGTCGCCGGTAGCGAGGCCGCTGACTCCGACTCTGCCACTGGAGGTAGTGGTGCCGTCGTAGGTTTTGCTGTCCTGGTTGGCGCTCAGGGTCAGCTGGGCCTTCTCGATGGTCAGGGTGCCGGGGTCGTAGCCGATGTCGTAACCCAACTGGCTGGAATAGAGGCCATCGTCGATTGCGTAGGTGCCGGCGTTGCGTGCCGGCTGGCTGGTATTGATGGTGCTGTAGATCAGGCTGTGATTGACCTTCGGGGATCGGTGCCAGAAGTTCGGGGTTATCGAGCCGGTCGTATAGCTGCTACCTCCGGCCCAGATAGTGCCGTCGTAGGTGATGGTCACATCGTCGGAAGTGACCGTCAGCGGTGTCATGAAGGCGCGCAGCAGCGGCGTGGTGTGGCCTTCGTAGATCCGCCAGACTGCAGTGCTTCCGCCGCTGTCGGAGATGCTCCAGTCAGCGAAGCTGGCCATCTGCATCATCTGCTCGCCGGTCAGGCCAGTGGCACCACTGTCGTTTCCTGCCCCGATGCCGGGCAGGCTGCCGGCCGTTGTGGAGTTCCAGTAGCTCCTGGCGATGCTGCCGCCGTTGTAACCTAGCAGGGCGCCGATATTGCCGCTCGTGCCGGCGACATTGCCGGTGGCATAGCTGGTATCGATGTAGCCGATGTTGTAACCCACCAGGCCGCCGACTTCGCTGGTGCCGGAGACGCTGCCGGAGGCGTAGGTGTCGGCGATCGAGCCCGAGTTGGAGCCGACCAGTCCACCGCTGCGGGACGAGGCGCTACTGACGCTGCCAGTGGCGAAGCTATTCTCGATGCGGCCCGCGTTTGCCCCCACCAGACCGCCGGCGTCGCCTCCGGAGTCCGTGCCAATGGCGACATTGCCGGCGGCGTAGCTGGTATCGATGCTGCCACTGTTGTAGCCCACCAGGCCACCGGCCCTGTTCATGCCGGCGACGTCGCCCGTGGCGTAGCTGACCTTGATCGTGCCGGTGTTGTCGCCCACCAGCCCGCCTGCGTTCTGCTCCAGGCCGATGACCGAGCCCGAGGCACTGTTGCCGAAGACCAGGCCGCTGTTGTAGCCGACCAGTCCACCGACGTTGTTATATCCATAGACGTTGCCGAAGCTGTGGCTGCCAGCGACGATACCAGCCTCATTGGAGCCGACCAGTCCGCCGACATTGGTGTTTCCGTTGACGCTGCCGAGGAGCTGGAGCCCTCCGAGGGCGGCAATGCTGTAGCCGGCTGCGGGCAAATGGCTGTCGACGAGTGCCTGCAGGTCGTCGAGGGTGCTGATGCCGGCAAAGCTGTCCAGGCCGTAGCTACCGGCGAAAAGGGTGTTGTCGCCGAACCCCGGCAGCTCCGCGCTGGTGGCGATTTCCGCCAGGCTGCCGATGCTGTCGCCGCTGGCGAGCAGAACGCTGTTGTCGAGTCCGGACAGGCTGGCCTGCACCTCGAGGGTGCCGCCGCCGAAGCCTCCCCCCGCAACCAGGCCGCTGACATTGGAGCCCACCAGGCCACCGACGTTGGTGTATCCGCTGACGACCGCATTGCTGTAGTTGGCGGCGACGATGCCGCTGACATTGGAGCCTACCAGGCCACCGACGTCGGTGTATCCGCTGACGACCGCATTGCTGTAGTTGGCGGCGACGATGCCGCTGACATTGGAGCCTACCAGGCCGCCGACGTTGGCGTTTCCGCTGACCGGCCCGATGCTGAAGTTGCCAGCGACGATGCCGCCCTCGTTGGCACCCACCAGTCCGCCGACATTAGTGTCTCCAGTAGTGTCGCTGAGGGCGAAGTTGCCCATGAGCACACCCGAGTTGTAGCCCGCCAGTCCACCGATATTCGACGCCGTGCCGATTACGCTGCCGATGGCGAAGGTCTTGATGAGCTGACCGCTGCTGCTGCCGACCAGCCCGCCCACGAAGCTCTCCCCGTCGACGCTGCCAATACTGTGGCTGTTGGCGATCAGGCCGCTGTTGTCGCCCGCCAGTCCGCCGACGTACTGGTAGCCGCTGACGCTGCCGGTGACGTAAATGGATTCGAGCGTGCTGGACGAGGCCTGGCCGACCAGGCTGCCGACGCGGCTCAGCCCCTTGACGCTGGCGTCGACCAGCCCCAGCTGGCGTATTGTCGCACTCTGTGTCGCGCCGAAGAGGCCTACGTCGTCGGTCGTCGTCCGGTTGATGGTCAGTCCGGAAATCCAGTGCCCCAGCCCGTCGAAGGTGCCGGTGAACGGATTCTTGCCGTTGCCGATCGGCTCGAAGCCGGCTCCCGCATTCCAGCTCTCGGTGTCGCTGGCGACGATGTCGTTGCCCAGCACGTAGCGGCCGCCGAGGTCGTCGCTGCCGATGCCTTGCAGGGCAGCGAGGCTCTGGATCACGCTATAGGCATCGCCGTTCACGGAGAAGCTGGCGCCGCTGCCGGAAAGGGTGACGCTGGCGCCGTTGAGCAGGCGGTAGCTGGCGTCGTTGCCGTGGTTCAGCACCAGGCCCGCGTCGGTGCCGGTGGCGGTGATGTCGGCATTGATGTTGATGTCGTTGTGGGCGGTCAGGGTCAGCGTGGTACTGGCATCCCAGGCGACCGTGGCATTGACGTTGATGTCGCCGGGTTCCACGCCGCGGTTGCCGGTCGCCACCTCGACGTTGGTGCTCGCCAGGCTGGCGGACAGCGTATCGGCACCAATGCTGCTGCTGGTCGGGGAGCCGTCGCCGGCGCCGACGGTGAAGTTGGCCGGGTCGATGAGCCAGGTGCCGCTCTTGCCCGTGCCGGCCAGGGTGGTCACCTTGGCTGTGTCGGCGACCTGCACCGTGGCGCCGCTGGTTTCGATGAAGCCACCATCGCCCCCATCCGGGGCCGAGGCATCCAGGGTGCCGCCGACCTGGACGATGCCCTGCTGCATGTCGCCGAGCAGGAGGATTTTGCCGTTCCTGCTCTCCAAGGACTGGGCTTCGATGACGCCTTCGTTGTTGACCACGGTCTTCAGCAAGGCATCGCTGGCCCTGGCGGTCATGACCACCTTGCCACCATCGGCCTCGATCAGGTTGCCGTTGCGGACCAGGGCATCGGTGGCGGCCTGGTCGACCTGGACGTTGAGCAGGCCGTCGCCGGCGAAGTCGAGGGTGGCCTGGTTGCCGGCGGCCAGGGCCACCGTGCCCAGTCGCGCCTGGATGACGCCATCGTTGCTGACCTGGCCGCCGAGCAGAGCCACTGCGCCGCCGTCGCTGGCAGTGATACTGCCCAGGTTGCTGATGCCGGCCGGATGGCCGTTGCCCTTGAAGCGGTAGTTGCCGGCTTTGAAGTCCTCGTTGCTGATGTCGAGGGTCGAAGCCACCAGGCCGCCGACGTTGACGCTGGCACCCTGGCCGAAGAGGATGCCGTTGGGGTTGATCAGGAATACCTGGCCGTTCGCATCCAGTTTGCCGAGGATGGCGCTGCCATTGCTGCCGACCACCCGGTTCAGGGCGATGGCGCTGCTGTTCGGCTGCTGGAAGGTCACACTCTTGTCCGCGCCGATGTTGAAGCTCTGCCAGTCGATGGCCATTTTCTGGCTGTCCTGCTGGATCTGCAGGTTGTTGCCCGAGGGTGTGCCGATGGCGCCGCTACCCTGGACGACGTGCCCGCCCTGGGGCAGGTCGGCGGCCAGCAGGGACAGCGGTGAGAGGCAGAGAGCACCGGTCAGCAGGCGCAGCCTACCGGGTTTGCCGCGCTTGGCGGCATGCTCGCTGGTGACGACCCAGGCACTCTGTATATGACTCCAGATGACATTGAAGATCCTGTTCATGGTTGGCGTGTCCCCTTCCGATGGGCGTACGTTCGACTGCGGACATGATCGGTGCGCTAAGGCCGTACTGCCGACTCGGCGATGAGGTGCGTGCCGCTCGGTATTAAAAGTAGCGGACTAATTGAACCCAGACGCGTGGCGTGCGGTTGACATCGCTCTCGGTGCGCTCGCTGCCGAGTTTCCAGGCGGAAACGGCACTGATCCGCCAACCATGGTCGCTCCAGTTGACGCCGACCCCGGCGCCGGAAAGGCTGCGGTGGTTGTCGCCGTCGTCCCAGGTGTCCTCGTTCAGGCGGACCTCGCCGTGGTCGATGAAGGTGGAGAGCTGCCAGGCCGGCGTCAGGGCGTAGCGCAGTTCGAGGTTGGCCAGCCAGCCCTGGTCGCCGGTGGCTTCGCCCTGCGGGTAGGCACGCACGCCATAGGGGCCGCCGAGCCAGAATTTCTCTGCGGAATCGAGGTTGCCGTCGCTGAGCTGGGCCTGCAGGTGGGTGTAGAGGCTGAGGCGTTCGGTCAGGCGCTGCAGGCGCAGGATGGCCGGGTTCCACTTGTTGAAGGTGCCCTGGGTGCGGGCCGTGGTCGCGTCCAGCCGTTCCACGTCGCCGCTGTCGATGTTCAGGTCGCCGTGAGTATAGGTGAGGGCGAAACTGGTGACACCGCCGCCGCCCAGGCTGTCGTGGGCGTTGCCGCTGAGGGTCGCGCTCCAGTTGCGCAAGCGCTTGTCGCTGCGGCTGGAAAACAGGTCGATGTCGTCCTCGAGGAACTTGTCCTCGAACTGCAGGTGACCGTAGAGGTTGAAGGCGCGGCTGCGGATCAGCGGCTGCAGCACGAAGGCGGTGGCGATGCGCGCATTGCCGTGGGCGTCCAGCTCGTCGAAGTCCTTGGACAGCTCATAGTCCATGTCCGAGTAGGCCACGCCGACCTGGGTGGCGACCGGGCCGACGGGCAACTGGTAGCTGATGCGCTGGTAGTTCTGGTCCTCGTCGGAGCGCATGCCGCGCAGGCTCAGCAGGTCGCCCAGCCCCAGCGGACTGTTCAGGTTGAGGGTGAGACCCAGGCGATTCTGGCCCATGAAGCGGTTGCCGTAGTTGTCCGCGTCGATCGAGCCGCTCACCAGGGGGGCGGAGCGGGCCTCGACGATCAGGTCCGAGGTGCCAACGCTGGTGCCCGGGCGCAGGGTGGACTTGACCTCGACGCCGGGAGTGTCCTGCAGCAGCAGCAGGCTGCGTTCGAGCTCCTTGCCCTCGACCGCGCTGCCGCTTTCCAGGGGGGAGAGCGGGCCGGTCAGGACGCGGTCGCTGACGCGCGAGTCGTTCTGCAGCCGGACCTGGCCGTAGCGGCCTTCCAGCAGGGCGATCTCGACAATGCCCTGATCGATTTCCTGGGCCGGCAGGTAGGCGCGGGCGAGTGGGTAGCCTCGCTGGTGATAATAGCCGGACAGGCGTCGCGCGGCCTCCTGCAGATCGCCGAGGCTGAGGTCACGGCCCTTCAGGTTGTCGAGCAGCGGCAAGAGCTCGCTGCCTGGAATGGCCTGGTTGCCGCTGATGCGAAACCCCTTCACCGACAGCGTCGGGCCGCCGGCGGCCACCTTGCCGTTGCCGCTGTCCGGCAGGGTCAGGTCGAGGCGCTGGGGCGCGGGTACCGAAAGTGGCGTGGACTCGATATCGCGGATCAGGCGGCCGGCGTCGGGAGGCACGGCCGCGAAAACGCTACAGACAGGCAGGGAGGTGCACAGGGCAAACAGAGGCCGCAGATGGCGCATTACTCGGATTCCTTTCCAAGAAGCAGGGGCATCTGGCGGGCATACAGGCCGGACCGGATGCCGCGTACTTCGATCCTTGAAAGTTGGGATACCCAGATCGGGCTCTGTCAGATTAAGAGCGGATAGACACTCCATCAAGATGGAACTTCCAGCATTTACCGGCCACTCCGTCCACCAGTGGCGTCAGGCCAGGCGCAGATGGTTATCCCAGAGCCCCGCCGGCAGCTCCAGGTGGCGGGTTTCGATCTGTGCCCGGCGGCAGTCGTACAGTCGGCAGCGGCTCTGCCCGGAGCTGACGACGAAGCCTTCGACGACCGTGGCGACGCCAGCACAGTCGGCTAGCGGGGCATCGAGGCGCAGCTCGGCGGTATCCAGATCCCAGATGAACACCCGGTTGCCGCGCGGCGCGGTCACCGCCAGCAGGCGTAGTTCGCTGTTGATCGCCACGCTGGCGGTGTACTGGTTCATCGCCCGGCGCTGGGCCTCGCCGAGGGGGAAGGCCTGGAAGGCCTGGCCGGGACGCTTGATCGCCAGCAGCGGTACGGCATCCTGCGGGTCCCCCTCGTATTGCTGGCCGCTGACCACGGTGCCATCGCTGGCCACGGCCAGATGGCGCACGCTGTTCATCGGCTCGGACAGCCGCTCCTTGCCGAACAGGCTGCCGTCGCGACGCAGCAGCACCAGGCTCGGCTCCATGGCGTCGAGGTTCATCTTCTCGCGGCTGTCGGCCTCGGTGCGGATGCCGCCATTGGCCACCACCAGTGTCTCTCCGTCGGGCATCCACAGCAGCTGGTGCGGGCCGATGCCATGGCTGGAGTGCTCGGCCACGCGTTGCAGCCGCTCCGCCAGCAGGCGATAGACGCCGACCACCCCGCGGCCGGGCTCGCGGGTGTCGTTCTCGGTGCTGTAGAACCATTCGCCGCCGGCATGAAACACGCCGTGTCCGTAGAAGTGCCGGTCGACGGGGGTTTCCAGCGTCTGCAAGAGGCGGCCGTCGCGGGTGTCGATCAGGTAGCTCTCGCGGCTCGGCCGGCGGCCGACGAACAGCGCCAGTGGCAGGCGCGGGTGCGGTACTACGTCGTGGCAGCGTTCGGCCACCGGGGTGGCGAAGGCAGGGCTGCCGTCCAGCCGGTAGCCGACCGCATGGTGACGGCCGCCGGCGTCGTCGCGGGCGGAGAGCAGCAGCGGCTGGCGGCTGCCGGGGATCGAGGTCCAGCCACCAAGCGTGGCGGCGGCGAGCAGAGCGCCGCCGCCGGCGAGCAGGGTACGTCGCTTCATTGTCGCCCTCAATCGCCGTCGTGGGCATTGAAGCCGAGCTGGATGCCGAGTGCCTTGGCCAGCTCGCGCTCGTGCAAGCGGTGCAGGCGGTCGAGGCTTTCGTAGAAGGCATTCAACTGGTCGCGCCCGGCCTTGTCGGCGAGCAGTTCATCGAGTGGACGCTGCAGGGCGGCGAGCTGCCCGCGGCTATCGCTGAAGGCCTTATCGAGGCGCCGGGCGAGTTCCGCCTGATCCTCGTCGAGCAAGCTGCGGATGCCGTCCTGCTTGGGGCCGAGCCACAGGCGTTCGGCCGTTGCCAGGCTGGCGGCGAGGTTCGAGAGCGTGGACTGGCTGCGCCAGGCCTCGGCCTGCAGGGGCTGCGGCACGCCCTTGCTCTGCCGGCCGAGCGGGGTGCCGAGCTTCTTCTTCATGCCGTCGAGGGCGCTGACCTCGGCGCGCAGGATCTCGGCGACGGCTTCCCGGGCTTCGGCATAGCGGCTGTTGGGAAACTTCTTAAGTTGCGCGGCCATGCCGGCATTCCCTTGCCATTGCTGGAGGATTTCCGCGGAGAGGGTCTGCTGGTGCTTGCCGATGGCGATCAGCAGCGGGCAGTAGTGCTGGCGCTGGGTGGCGTCGGTGAGGTTCAGGCCCTCGTCGAAGAGCAGGTATTCGTAGGCGCTGAGACCTTGGACCACTACGCTGGCCTGGTCCAGGTCGGCCTGGGTCAGCTCCGGTTTCTGCTGCAGCAGGTTTTCGACCTGGCGGGCGACCAGGTTTTTCTTGTCCGGCCAGAATTGCACCTGCCAGGTCAGGTTGCCCTCGGCCAGCGGTCCGACCAGCAGGGGCTGCAGGGCGGCCCAGCTGCCTTGGGCGGTCAGGAAGGTCTGCCGCGCCTGCTGCTGGTCCTCGTTGCCGGCGCAGAAGGCGAGGGCGCTGGCCGCCAGCTGGCGGTCGGCTTCGGTCCAGGTGTTGTAGGCTGGCAGTAGTACACCGTCGGTCAGGGCGATGCTGGTCTGCTGGTTGGGCTCTTCGGGCGTGCAGGCTCCGAGGAGGAGGCCGGTCAGGGCCAGGAGGAGGGGCGTACTGCGGAACATGCTTCGGCTCCTTTTTCAGAGGGAGTTCAGAAAGGCCAGGAGTGCTGCGCGCTGGCCTGCGTCGAAGGTCAGGACTCGATCCCTGGCCGCTTGCGCTTCGCCAGCATGCCAGAGGACCGCCTCCAGCGGATTGCGCGCCCGGCCATCGTGAAGGAGCTGGGTATGGCCGCCGACCCGTTGCGTCAGACCGAGGCCCCACAGCGGCGGGGTCCGCCATTCGCGGCCGCTGGCCTGGAATTCCGCGCGATTGTCGGCCAGACCGTCGCCCATGTCATGCAGCAGAAGGTCGCTGTAGGGGCGGATCTTCTGGTTGGCCAGCTCCGGTTCGGCGGCGTCCGCAGCGGTCACGAACATGGGAGTGTGGCAGCGCGCGCAGCCTGCGCGATGGAACAATGCCTTGCCGGCCAGCACCTGTGGGGCGTCCACGTCGCGCCGGGCCGGCACGCCCAGGTGGCGGGTGTAGAACAGCACGCGAGCGAGCAGGTGATCGTCGACCTCCGGTATCCCACCGTCGGCGCTGGCCAGGCAGGCGGCCTGGGCCGGGGTGCAACTGCTGCCGGGCAGCAGGCGGGTGGAAAGGCCCAGGTCGTTGAAGAAGGCGTCGGCGTTCTGCTGGTTGAGGTTCGGTTGCCCGGCCTTCCAGCCGAAGCGGCCGAGGGCGGTGCTCTGGTTGGCCTGGTCCCGGACGCGATTGGGGCGGCCGGAGATGCCGTCGCCGTCGGCGTCGTCGGGATCGGCGTTGACGAGAATGGCAGCTTCGGGAATCGCCTCCAGCAGGCCGAGGCCGATCATCGGCGGAGCGATGCGCAGGGAAAAGCGCGTGTCGGGATGCAGCGGGCCGTAGCCCAGACGGTCGAGCAACAGCTGCGGGCGGCGCAGCTCCACCGCGAAGCCGTCGGCGAAGCGCAGGCTGTGGGTGGCGTAGCTCAGGCGTACCCGCGCCTCCGGGACCACGCCGGGCACTGCCATGTCTTGCAGCTGAGTGCCGTAGACCGGTTCGGGAACCACGCCGAGGCGTTCGGCGAGGTGTGCGGTTTCCGGCGTTTCAGGGATCGACAGGCGCACCAGCAGGGACACGGCGTTGTTCGCCTGCGCCTCCGGCGGGTGGCCGCGGCCGTCGCGGATATGGCAGTTCTGGCAGGCGTTGGTGTTGAACAACGGGCCGAGGCCGTCGCGGGCGGTGGTACTGGCCGGGGCGATCACCCAGGGCTTGCGGAAGAAGCTGTTGCCGACGGCGAATTCCATGTGCCGCGGCGACGTCAGGTTGGCCGAGGGCTGGGCGAAGGCGTCCCGGTCGCTGCGCCGGATGGTGGCGCTGCCGGCCGACAGGGACTCGCCGGGCTCGGCCCGGCTGAAGTCCGGCGGCTGCCCGTCGCACGCGCCGAGGCCGAGCACCAGCAGCAGCGGAGAAAGACGATGAAGCGGTGATGACATCGACAGCGTTCCAGGGAGGGGCGCGGCGGCGATCCGCGCCCGGCTTGCGGCAGGGGTCAGAATCCGTGCTCGGCGCTGTCCGGATTCAGCTCGCCGATGTCCAGCCGGATCGCGGCCTGCTCGATCGAACCGGTCTGCTTGACCAGCGCGGCGATGGCGTCGCGTACCAGTTGCTGGCCGGTGGCGTTGCCGGCGGCGATCAGCTGGTCGAAGTGCTGGCCCCCGGCGGCGCTGTCGACCAGCGCCTGCAGGCGGGCTTCGCTGGCTTCGAGGTCGGCCTTGAGGGTGGCGTCGGCCTGGGCGTCGGCGCGGGCGACCAGGGCGGAGAGGCTCGGACCGCTCAGCAGGCTGCCATCGAGCTTGCGGTATTCGCCCAGGTAGACATTACGGATGCCCTTGCCGTTGTAGAAGTGCGCGTTGTGGGTGTTGTCGCTGAAGCAGTCATGCTCGTCCTCGGTGGAGTTGGCTTCCAGCGGTACCTTCATGCGCTCGCCGGCCAATTCGCCGAGGGACAGGCTGCCCATGCCGAAGAGCATCTTGCGCAGGCCGTTGTCGGCCGGCTCCTGTTCCAGGCTGGCGCGATAGTTGTCTGCTACCTGGGGCTGCCACTGGCCGACCATGTATTCCAGATCGCTCACCAGCAGATCGCTGGCCGCCTTGAGGTAGGCGCGGCGGCGCTCGCAGTGGCCGCCCGTGCAGTCCTTGCCGGCCAGGTAGTCGCTGGCCGGGCGCTGGCCGGCGCCGGGGGAGGTGCCGTTCAGGTCCTGACCCCAGAGCAGGAACTCGATGGCGTGGTAGCCGGTGGCGACGTTGGCTTCCGAACCGGCCAGCTCGTTGAGGCTGGCCAGGGTTTCGCCGGTGATGCTGGATATGTCGAGCTTCTCTTCACCTACCTGGATCTCGGTATTGGCGACGATATTGGCGGTGGCGCCAGGGTTGCCGAGGGCGTGCTGGTAGTCGGCGGCGACATAGTCGATCAACCCCTCGTCCAGCGGCCAGGCGTTGAGCTGGCCTTCCCACTCGTCCACAACCGGGTTGCCGAAGCGGAACACCTCACTCTGCATGTAGGGTACGCGGGCCGCCACCCAAGCCTCACGGGCGGCTTGCAGGGTGTCTGCGTCCGGCTTGGCGAGCAGGGCGTCGATCGCATGCTGCAGGGCCTTGGCGCTGCTCAGGGCATCGCCGTACACGGCCAGCGCCAGATCGGCGTAATGGGTCACCACCGCCCTGGCGGCCGCCTCGTCGAGCTGGGCGGCGGCGGGTGTGCTGGCCGCCGGGGCGACGGCCCGGGTGGTGGTTTGTTCCTTGTTGTCGTCGCAGCCGGCGAGCGAGACGGCGACGGCGAGCAGGCTGGCGGCAGCCAGGGGGATGCGGGGCATGGGGGAAAGTCCTTCAGTGGAGTCGGCGGGGCGCGATGCGCGCTTGCGGTTATGATGCGAAAGATTTGCATTTTTGAAAAGCAGACCGATGGCCGATTGGCGACGGTCTGCTTGGTGGGCGCTAGCTGACGGGCGCCTGGCGGAGCTGCGCCTGGCGGATGAAGGCCGCCAGCTCCGCCGCCGGCAGCGGCTTGCTGTACAGGTAGCCCTGTCCCTCGTGGCAGTCCAGGCTCATCAGGTAGGCTTCCTGTGCGGCGGTCTCCACGCCTTCGGCGGTCACCTGCTTGCCCAGGTTGCGGGCCAGCTGGATGATGGTGCGGACGATGGTGCCGGCGTCGCGGTCTTCGTCGTTGAGCAGGTCCAGGATGAAGCTCTTATCGATCTTGATCTTGTCCAGCGGCAGGCTCTTCAGGTAGCTCAGCGAAGAGTAGCCGGTGCCGAAGTCGTCGATGGCGATCCGTGCGCCGCAGCGGCGCAGGCTGCGCAGGTGCCGGGCGGCAATCTGGATGTCCTCCATCAGGCTGGTTTCGGTGACCTCCAGCTCCAGGCTGCCGGCGGGCAGCCGGTAGCTGCGCAGCAGTCGGTCGATCAGATGCGGCAGGCCGTCGTGGCGCAGTTGCACGGCGGACAGGTTGACTGCCATGTGCAGTTCGCCAAAGCCCTGGTCGTGCCATTCCCGCAGCTGCCGACAGGCCTCTTCAAGCACCCACTCGCCGATGGGGATGATGCTGCCGCTGTGTTCGGCCAGCAGCACGAACTGGTCCGGCGGTACCAGGCCATGGCGCGGATGGCGCCAGCGCAGCAGGGCCTCGACCCCTTCCACCCGCTGGTTCCGGTAGTTCAGCTGCGGCTGGTAGAGCAGTTGCAGCTCGCCGCGCGCCAATGCCTCGCGCAGATCCTTTTCCAGCTCGCGGCGGTGACGCATCTCGCGGTCGACGCTGGCGATGTAGAACTGGTAGCGGCTGTGCGAGCGCTTGGCCAGGGGCATGGTCTGTTCGGCTTTCTGCAGCAGTTTTTCGGGGGAGCGACCGTCCTCGGGGTAGAGGGTGATGCCGATGCTGGCATGCAGCTGGATGTCCTGCTGCTCCAGGCGGAAGGGCGCCTCCAGATCGTCGAGAATGCCTTGGGCCAGCTCGGCGGCCATGTAGGGCTCGTCGATATCGGTGCGGACCAGCACGAAGCGGTCGCCGCCCAGGCGCGCCAAGGCACCGGGGGTGGTGTCGTGGCTGCGCAGGCGATCGGTCAGGGCCAGCAGCAATTCGTCGCCGATCTGGTAGCAGAACTGTTCGTTGATTGACTTGAAATCGTCCAGGCCGACGCAGAGCACGGCGACTCGCCGCTGGTGGCGGCGCGCATCCATCAGAACCTGGCCGAGCCGGCGCAGCAGGTGCTGGCGGTTAGGCAGGCCGGTGAGGACGTCGTAGTAGGCCATGCGCTGCAGGCTGTGTTCCGCCTCGTGGCGCAGGCGCGTGTTGCGCTCGATGGCGGTGAGCAGCTGGTTGGCGGTGCGAATCCACAGCCCCAGTTCATTCTGCTCGTTGCCCTCCAGCATCGGCAATTGCCGGGCGCCAGGGTGTTCTGGGTCGATCTTCGCCAGGGTGGCGATGATCCGATCCAAGGGTTTGCTCAGCAGCCGCTGGTAGATCAGGTAGAGCAATAGGGCGAGGACGAGGGCGTGCAGCAGGCCGGAGAAGAAGATGACCTGCGCACGGATCAGGAAGTCGTGGCCGTAGGCGGCGGTGTCCAGGGTGATGTGCAGGTCGCCATAGAGCCCGTTGTCCGGAGGGCGGCCGAGCAGCGGAATGCTGAAATGCTGCTCGCGGCCGAGCAGCGCATCGGTCAGCGTGCGGGTGGCGAAGGCTGGCGGCTTGCGGGAGCGTTCGGCCAGGGGAGTGCCGGAGGGCAGGACGATGCTGGTCGAGGCGACGGCTCCATGGTACAGCAGGCCTTCGATGACCTGCAGGCCCATGTCCCGGTCTCGGCTGTAGAGCGCCTGGGACGAGGGGGCGCGGAACATGGTGAGGATTCGCTGTGCCTCGTGGTCGATCTGCTGGCGGGTCTTCTGCAGCTCGAAGGCGATCTGCACACAGCTGAGCAGCAGTCCGAGCAGAAGGGCACAGAGCAGTACCACACGGAGCAGTTTCAGTGACAGGCTGTTGCGCGGGACCGGCTTCACATGGGAGTCCTTGTGGAATACCGCCTCGGTCAAGTATTGGCAAGCCTGGAGTAGACGTCAAAAACTGCTTGTTTTGCGGTGCAAAAGTCTTTTTTCGCCACCAGAAATGAGAAAACCCGACCGGGGTCGGGTTTTCCGCAGGGGGCCGGGGACTCAGGCGGCGTAGTTGGAGGCCACGAAGTCCCAGTTCACCAGACTCCAGAACGCCTCGACGTACTTCGGACGCAGGTTGCGGTAGTCGATGTAATAGGCGTGTTCCCAGACATCGCAGGTCAGCAGCGGGGTGTCGCCGCTGGTCAGCGGGTTGCCGGCGCCGATGGTGCTGGCCAGGGCCAGGGAGCCGTCGGCCTTCTTCACCAGCCAGGCCCAGCCGGAACCGAAAGTGCCGATGGCGACCTTGGTGAACTCTTCCTTGAACTTGTCGAAGGAGCCGAAGGCGGCGTTGATGGCATCGGCCAGGGCGCCGGTCGGTTGACCGCCACCATTGGGCTTCATACCGTTCCAGTAGAAGGTGTGGTTCCACACCTGGGCGGCGTTGTTGAAGATGCCGCCCGAGGAGGTCTTGACGATCTCTTCCAGGCTCTTGCTTTCGAACTCGGTACCCGGGATCAGGTTGTTCAGGTTCACCACGTAGGTGTTGTGGTGCTTGCCGTAGTGGTATTCCAGGGTCTCTGCGGAAATGTATGGCTCGAGGGCGTTTTTCTCGTAAGGCAGCGGCGGCAGTTCAAAAGCCATGATCAACTCTCCATTTTCATCAGGTCGTAGGACACGCGACATGGGCGCGACCGGTTCGGGTGCTGCTTGGAGCGGGGCGCAAGGCGCCGTAGATCACGGATCATAGCACCGGGGCTGCGACATATCCACGCAGCATAGGTGTAGGAAAGCCCATGCTAGAGCCCCGTTGCCGCGGGGGTGACAGCCCTGCCGCCGGTCCGAACGCTATACTGCAGGACCTGTAGGCCGTGCCTTTGCGAAGATTCCCATGCGCAACGACTCATTCGATGAAGTGGAGCATATACTCAGCCTGCGAACGGAGGTTCGCGATCCGGACTCAGGCCACGCTGTGGTCGACGAAGCGCTGTCGGAGCGCCGTGCCGGCAACGGCTACCTGTGGTCGCTGGTCGGTGCGCTGACCCTCGCCTTGGCCGGGCTCGGTTGGTGGAGTCAGCAACGCCTAGCGCTGATGGAGCAGCAGTTGGTGGCGACCCAGGAAAGCTTCGCGCGGATCAGCGAGGATGCGACGCTGCGCATCCAGAATATCAGCGGCAAGGTGGTGGCCGCCGAGTCCAGCGCGACCACCGGCAGCGATACTCTGAAGCTGCAGATCCGCCAGTTGGAGAGCCGCCTGGCCGAGCAGGACAAGCGCCAGCAGACGCTGCAAGTCCACCGGGACGAGCAGGACCGGCACATCGAGCAACTGGCCGGCGACCTGCAGAAGCAGCAGGGGGTGGCCGTGGAGCTGGTGACCCAGTTGGACGGCCGGTTGCGCCAGCTCGACGAGCGGCTGCAGGCGCTCGCTGGCGAGCTGGTGGCGCTGAAGGGCCTGCAGGCCGAGCAGCAGCAGCGGCTGGCCGAGCGACTGAGCGGTCTCGACGGGGAGATGGCGGCACTGAAGGACCAGCAGGCCGGGCAGGAGCAACGGCTGGCCGCACGCTTGAATGGCCTGGACGGGGCGGTGGCGGAGCTGAAGAAGCGCGGCGATCCGGCCCCGAGCATTACCCGTCTCGAACAGGAACTCTTGGTGCTGCGCAGCGAGCTGGACAACCGGCCGGCCCAGGCCGGCAACGTCGCCAACACTGCCGAGTTCGACGCCTTTCGCGCGCAGACCACGCGCAGCTTCACCGCCCTGCAGAGCCAGATGCGCAGTCTGCAGCAGCAGTTGAACAGGCGCTGAATCGGGGCCGGCTGGCCCGACACGGCTGGCGGAGACCGGGTCGGGCTGCTGGCGGCGGATTACAGGGTCGGGTAGTCCAGGTAGCCCTGCGGACCCGAGCCATAGAAGGTTTCCGGATGCGGCTCGTTGAGCGGAGCGCCGGCCGCCAGGCGCTCCGGCAGGTCGGGGTTGGCGATGAAGGAAACGCCGAAGGCCACGGCATCGGCCTTGCCCTCGGCCAGCCAGCGGTTGGCCTGTTCCTTGGTGAAGCGCTCGTTGGCGATCACTGCGCCGCCGAAAGCCTGCTTGAGCTGCGGCGTCAGGCTGTCGGCGTCTTCCTTCTCGCGGGTGCAGATGAAGGCGATGCCGCGTTTGCCCAGTTCGCGGGCGACGTAGCCGAAGGTTTCCGCGCGGTTGGAGTCGCCCATATCATGGCTGTCGGCGCGTGGCGCCAGGTGCACGCCGACCCGGCCGGCGCCCCACACGGAAATCGCCGCGTCGGTCACTTCCAGCAGCAGGCGGACACGGTTCTCCAGCGAGCCGCCGTATTGGTCGGTGCGCCGGTTGGTGCTGTCCTGGAGGAACTGGTCGAGCAGATAGCCGTTGGCGCCGTGGATTTCCACGCCGTCGAAGCCGGCCGCCTTGGCGTTCTCGGCACCCTTGCGATAGGCCTCGACAATGCCGGCGATCTCCGCGGTTTCCAGAGCGCGTGGGGTTTCGAAGGGCTTCATCGGGCGGATGAGGTTGACATGGCCCTTGGGCTGGATGGCGCTCGGCGCCACCGGCAGCTCACCGTTCAGGTAGACCGAGTCGGAGATCCGGCCCACGTGCCAGAGCTGCAGGACGATGCGCCCGCCAGCGGCGTGCACCGCCTGGGTGACGTTCTTCCAGCCGGCGACCTGCTCCTCCGACCAGATGCCGGGGGTGTCGGGGTAGCCGACGCCCATGGGGGTGACCGAGGTGGCTTCGCTGATGATCAGGCCGGCGCTGGCGCGCTGCACGTAGTACTCGGCCATCAGCGCGCCGGGCACGCGGCCGGGCTCGGCACGGCAGCGGGTCAGCGGGGCCATGACGATGCGGTTGGGCAGGTCGAGATCGCCGATCTTGATGGGGTCGAAGAGTGTGCTCATGGATAGTCCTTGCAGTGGATCGGTCGGATGGTCGTGGCCGTCGGTCGGAAGCTGCACCTTCGGCGGAAAATGAGCGGTCGCACCTTACAGCGCGTCGTGGAGCTGCTCGAGGAAGGCCTGGATGGCCGCTTCGTTGCGCTTGAAGAAACACCACTGGCCGACCTTGCGCACGCTGACCAGCCCTGCGCGCTGCAGGGTCGCCAAGTGGGCCGAAACGGTGGGCTGGGACAGCCCGGTGCGCTGGTCGATCTGACCGGCGCAGACGCCGAGCTCCAGGGAGTGCTCCTGGTTGGGGAAGTAGCGCTGCGGCTCCTTCAGCCAGCGCAGGATCTGGCGGCGCACGGGATGGGCCAGGGCCTTGTAGATCTCGTCGAAGTCGTCGGACATAGGCGATCCTGTCAGGGTGAGTCGGGTTGGCTCGAAGCTTATATTGATATATTGCGATATATCAATGCTGGCGCGCAGCCGTCGTCGTATCGGCCAGTGATCCGGGCTAGACTTTCGTCATGAACTATCTTGCCCATCTCCATCTGGGCGGCCGGCAGCCAGCCGACCTGCTTGGCAGTCTCTACGGTGACTTCGTCAAGGGTCCCTTGCAGGGGCGCTGGCCGACGGACATCGAGGCCGCCATCCGCCTGCACCGGCGCATCGATGCCTTCACCGACAACCATCCGGTGGTGCGCCGGGCCAGGGCGCGCTTTCCCGAGGGGCGACGCCGCTATGCCGGCATCCTGCTGGATGTGTTCTTCGACCACTGTCTGGCCCGGTACTGGGCCGATTACGCAGTGGAACCGCTGCCGGTGTTTA
This sequence comes from Azotobacter armeniacus, assembly GCF_054779355.1. Lineage (NCBI taxonomy): Bacteria > Pseudomonadati > Pseudomonadota > Gammaproteobacteria > Pseudomonadales > Pseudomonadaceae > Azotobacter > Azotobacter armeniacus. Next base: position 162,293 of record NZ_BAAGYK010000033.1, on the reverse strand, counting down.
CCGCGCGGGTCTACGCGCTGCTCGCGGGCGAGGCGCAGCTGCCCGGCCGGCTGGCCGAGCTGGCGCCGCGCATGGCGCAGCAGGACTGGCTGGGCAGCTACCACGACTTCGCCGTGCTGGAGCGGGTGTTGATGGGAATGCAGAGGCGCCTGTCGCGCCCCGAGGGACTGGCCGGCGCCTTGGACGAGCTGGAGCGGCTCTACCGGCCGCTGAGCGACGACTTCCGCGTCTTCTATCCGCAGCTGCAGGAGTTTGTTCTGACGCAGCGGGGCGAGCCCTGAGCTTTCAGGCGGCGACCGGCAGGCCCCTGGTGCTGCCGAACAGGCATTCGGCGATCGCCGTGTGGGCCTGGCGGCTCAGTTCGGTGCGGCTGAGGCCCTGACTATCCAGCGGCGGCAGCAGGTGGATTTCCACCTCGCTGTGTTCGCTGCGCAACAGGCGCAGCAGGTGTGAGAGCAGGTCGTCGTCGCCGATGAAGGGCGCGATCGGGTCGATTGCACCATCGCGCAGATAGCGGATCGCCACCGGCTGCACCGGCACCTGCGCCTCCACGGCGCTGGCCAATAGGCGGCTGTGGAAGCCGTGCAGGCTGCGCCCATCGGTGGTGGTGCCCTCGGGGAAGATCAGCAGATCGTGGTCGTGCTGCAGGTGGCGCAGCAGCTGGCTCCTGACCAGTCCGCTGTCACCCGCGCCGCGACGAATGAACAGCGTCCCGGCCTTGTGCGCCAGCCAGCCGGCCAGCGGCCAGCTGCGCACCTCGGCTTTGGACAGGAAGGACAGCGGGGCGAGTCCGCCGAGCAGGGGGATGTCGGTCCAGGACACATGGTTGCCGACCCACAGCATGGGCCGGTCGGGCAACTCGCCGTGCAGGCTCAGGCGAAAGGGCAGGGCGGCGGCCAGCTGGGCGAGGAAGCGGCGGGTCAGGCGTTGGCGCAGGGCCATCAGGTCGTCGCGCCTGAGGCGCTCCAGCAGGCTGACCCAGCCGGCCATGGCCAGGCCGAGGGCGAGCACCGCCAGCAGGCGGAAGAGCCGGGTATAGAAGCGGAGTTTCTTCATGGAGTCTCGCAGGGCAGGGCAGGGCAGGGCAGGGCAGGCGTGGCGTTGTCATGGACGCTCCGCCCGCCGCGAGTGGGTGGGCCGATCGATCAGACAGCGGCCTTGAAATGGCGGGCGTAGCGGGGACACAATTCGTCGCGCTTGAGCAAGATGAACACGTCGGCCACCTGGAAGTCCGGGTCCCAGCAGGGTTCGCCGCAGACTTTGGCGCCCAGGCGCATGTAGGCCTTGAGCAGCGGCGGCAGTTCGGCGGTGACGTTGCCGGGCAGTTCCAGGCGCGGCAGCGGGGTCTTGGGCTCGGCGCGCAGCTGCTTGGTGCACAGGTGGCGTTCGCGCAGGCGCTGCATGACGGCCCGCGCTTGGATGCCGCCGTCCTTCATGGGGATGCTGGCGCAGCCCATCAGGTAGCGGTAGCCGCCCTCGTTGAGCACCTCGGCCAGCTCGCTCCAGAGCACGGCGATGGTGGCGCCGCTGCGATAGCCGGGAGCGACGCAGGTGCGGCCGATCTCCAGCAGCGGCCCCTGCAGACGGGCCAGGCCGTGCAGGCTGAATTCCTCTTCGCTGTAGAAGCGTCCCAGGCCGGCGGCGGCCTGGTGGTCGAGCAGCCGGGTGGTGGCGACCAGCTCTCCGCTGTTCAGGTCGCGCACGCCGATATGGCTGCAGTGCGGATCGTAGTCGTCCATGTCCAGCCCCAGTTCGGCGCCCTTCAGCTTGGCGTCGAATTCCGTGCTGAACACGCGAAAACGCAGGGCCTGGGCCTCGCGCAGGGCGTGCGCGCCGAGCAGGCGTTCGGCGCGCAGATTGCGTTCTGGGATTTTGCGTTCGGAGGTGATGGCACCGTGGGTCATATGGATCTCCGTGAGCCGCCTGATGCGCTCCGGCAGGGCCGCGCCGGAGTGGCGGCGAGTCCTGCCCGGCTGCTGTCGTTGTGGGGTCGGATCGACTTGGTCGGGTACGCTCAAACTAGGCAGGGGCGGTGTCACGTCTGTGACGTTTGGGTGATCCTTGCGTGACAGGCTGCTCAGGCGGGAAATACCGGCAGGGGAGCGGTTGATTTGCATCACTAAGCTGGGGGGCTTTGCGGAGTATTTTGGCGAGCCTCTGCATTCAGCGAGATTTTCATGCGACGCGAGCCCCATGTGCTGTTCGACAACGGCACCCATCAATGCCTGCTTTTCGATGATCTGGTCAGGGGGGAGGGCGTACAGACCAACCAGTTCCTGATCACCGACCACGGTCAGTACCTGTTGCTCGATCCGGGCGGTGACCTGACCTACACCCCGCTGTCGCTGGAGCTGTCGAAGCGTATCTCGCTGCAGGAGCTGACCTACATCTTCGCTTCGCACCAGGATCCGGACATCATTTCCTCCTTGGGCAAGTGGCTGCTGCACACCAAGGCCAAGGTGCTCTGCTCGAAGCTATGGGCGCGCTTCCTGCCGCACCTGACGGCCAGCTACCTGGCCATGAGCCACGGCATCTCCACCTACGACCGAATCATCGCCCTGCCGGACCGCGGGGAGTCCATCTCCCTGGGCAGGTGCCGGCTGAAGGCGGTGCCGGCGCACTTTCTGCATTCGGTGGGCAACTTCCAGCTGTACGACCCGGTGAGCAGAATCCTCTTCTCCGGCGATATGGGCGCCTCGCTGGTGGACGACGCCATCCCCGTGCGCGATTTCGCCAGTCACATCCCCCATATGGATGCTTTCCATCGCCGTTACATGGCTAGCAACAAGGTCTGCCGGCTATGGGTGGGCATGGTGCGCAACATGAAGGTGGACATGATAGTGCCGCAGCATGGCCGCCCCTTCGTCGGCAAGGAGATGATCGACGCCTTCCTCAACTGGATCGAGCATCTGGAGTGCGGCATCGATCTTCTGGGACCGGACGATTACCAGCTGCCAAAATAGGTCGAACCCACTGCCGGGCCGTGCCCATTTCGTCATCCGGCCCGTGCTAGGCTTCGCGCTCTGCCTGTCGTGAGGTCGATCCCGATGTCCGCCATTGCGTTTTCCGCCCGGTCTCTGCTGGTCTGCCTGGCGGCCACCGTGCTCGCAGCCGGGCAGGCTGTCGCCGAAGCCTGGCCGGGCGCCGAATGGACGCGGCAGCCCGTGGCGCGGAGTGCGGCGCTCGAGGCCTTCGAGGCCTATGCCTTCCCTCCGCGGGACGAGGTCGAGCGCAGCGGGGTGCGCAGCGATGCGGTGGTTGTGATCCGCGACGGCGTATTGGTCTACGAGCGCTATGCTGCTCCGACCGGTGAGAACACGCCGCATCTGGTCTGGTCGGTGAGCAAGAGTCTGCTCGCCTGCCTGCTTGGTAGCGCTTACGGCGAGGGGCGCTTCCGGCTAGACGATCCGGCGGCGCGCTACTATCCGCCCCTCGCGGCCCATCCCGAGCTGCGTCTGCGCCACCTGCTCAACTGGACCTCCGGCCTGGCCTGGGAAGAGGACTACGAGTATGCGCCGCTGCGGTCCTCGGTCGTCGCCATGCTCTACACCCGCGGCCGGGGCGACATGGCCAGTTTCGTCGCCCAGCATGCGGCAGGCGCCGTACCCGGCACGCGGTTCAGCTATTCCAGCGGCGACAGCATCCTGCTCGCGGCGGCGCTGAAGGGGATGCTCCCGGTCGGGCAGTATGCGGACTATCCTTGGCGGGTTCTGTTCGAGCCGCTCGGCATCACCTCGGCGGTCTGGGAAAGGGACGCGTCTGGCACCTTCGTCGGCGCCTCCTATGCCTATCTGAGTGCCCGCGATCTGGCCCGGGTCGGCCTGCTGATGCTGCGCGACGGCCGCTGGGGCGAACGCCGGCTGCTGCCGGCGGACTGGGTCGCCTTCAACCGCTCGCCGGTGCCCGGCTACCGGCCGCCTCTGGAGGGGTTGGTGCCGGGAGGGCACTGGTGGCTGAACCTGCCGCTGGACGGTGCGCCCCGACCATGGCCGGACGCGCCGGCGAACACCTTCGCCGCGCTGGGCCACTGGGGCCAGGCGCTCTATGTACTGCCGGCGGAGAAGCTGGTGATCGTCCGCTTCGCCGACGACCGCGATCCGAGCTATCGGCACAACGATTTCCTGCGCCTGGCCCGCGCGGCCTTCGCCCCTGGAGAGGGACCCTGAATGCGTCATCGTCACAGTTTGCTGCTGGGCTCGGCCGTGCTGCTGGTGGCCGCCGTGGTCTGGCCGAACCGCGCGCACCTGGCGGCCTTCCCCGACATCATCGGCGCCTATACCGCCAAGGAGTACTGCTCCTGCCGCTATGTGAGCGGCAACCCAGCGGACTACTGCCATGTCTATATTCAGCAGTACATTCCGATCGACCGGCTGCACGACGAGCCGGCCAGCCGGAAGGTGACTGCCCGTGGTCTGGGACGCACCCACAGCGCCGTCTGGCTAGGTCCGCGTGAGGGCTGCCGCCTGCTGGCCGAAGAAGAGGCTTCACCCGCTTCCTGAGCCTGCGTCCCTGGTCACGCCGGCGAGCTTTCGGCGGCGGGCTGGAGCGGTTATTGTCCTGCGCTCGGTCTTCAAGCGAGAGGTTGCATGCACAAACCCTTTACCCATTTGCTGTCCAGGTGGTTGCCTCCGGCAGGGAAGCGGCTTTCCCTGGCGGGAGCGTTCGTCTCCGCCGACCTTGCCTGCCGGGAGCGATGATGCAGGGCGGTGCGGTCTTTCCCTGGCGTGGCGGCAATTGCTTCAGTCTGCTGATCGACGGCGAGGCGTTCTTTCCACGCATGCTCGCGGCCATCGCCGGCGCCAAATGGCGAATCGATCTGGAGCTGTATCTGATCAAGGATGGCCACTGTGCCAGCCTGCTGGTCGAGGCGCTGGTCGCCGCGGCCCTGCGTGGCGTGCAGGTGCGCTGCCTGTTCGATGGCTTCGGTGCCCTCGGACTCGGCGCGGCCCTGCGCACCCGGTTGACCGAGGCAGGCGTCGCCCTGGTACTGTTCAATCCCCTGCGCTGGCACTTCGGGCTGCATAACCTGCATCGTGACCATCGCAAGATGCTGCTGGTGGACGATCGCCTGGGCTATGTCGGTGGCACCGGCGCCACCGATGAGTTCTGGGATCCGCAGGATACGAGTGGTCTGTGGCACGAAGTCATGGTGGAAATCTCCGGCCCCCTTCTGGCGGACTGGCGGACGCTGTTCGACCATCAGTGGATGCTCTGTCACGAAGGGGGGCGCTGGCATTCGCAGCGACCGCCGAAGCCGCCGCGCATTCCGCCGGTGCCGCTGCGCCGCGAGGGCTCGGGGCGACTCGCCTATGCCGAGGCGCGCCAGCACCGCGACGTATTGCGGTCATTGATCCGCAGTCTGCATCGCGCGAACCGGCGCATCTGGCTGGCTACGCCGTATTTCCTGCCGACCTGGAAGGTCCGTCGCGCCCTGCTCAAGGCGGCCCGGCGCGGGGTGGAGGTGCGCCTGTTGCTGGCTGGACGCAACACCGACCACCCGCCGGTGCGCTACGCCGGACAACGCTATTACCGCCGCCTGCTGCGGGCTGGCGTGCGCATCTTCGAATACCAGCCGCGCTTCCTGCACCTGAAGATGGTGCTGGTCGATGATTGGGTCAGCGTGGGTTCCTGCAACTTCGATCACTGGAACCTGCGCTTGAATCTGGAAGCCAATCTCGAAACGCGGGATCCCGCCTTCATCGCCGCGACTGTCGAATGCTTCCTCGTCGACTTCCAAGCCAGCCTCGAGGTTGATCAGGAGCACTGGCAGGCTCGCCCCTGGTACCGCCGTCTGCATCAAAGACTGTGGGGCTGGCTGGACCGGCTGGCGGTCGATCTGCTGGATCGCGGCGGTTGAGGCGCCGGCCAGACCGGCGGCGGGTCGACGGCCGAAGGGCGGCAGGGTAGGGTGGATGTCCTGTCGCGCAGATTTCCCAGCTCCCGGTCGGAGAGCATGCGCGCTTTTCTCGTCTTTTTTCTCTTTTTTCAGGAGAAGCCCGTGTCTGCCAAGAAGATTCTCATGTTGGTCGGCGACTATGCCGAAGATTACGAGACCATGGTGCCATTCCAGGCGTTGTTGATGGTCGGCCACGCGGTTCATGCCGTATGCCCGGGCAAGAGCGCCGGACAGAGCGTGCGTACCGCTATCCACGACTTCGAGGGTGATCAGACCTATAGCGAAAAGCCAGGGCACAACTTCGCCCTGAACTTCGATTTCGCCGAGGTGCGCGTCGAGGATTACGACGCGCTATTGATCCCGGGCGGCCGGGCGCCCGAATACCTGCGCCTCGACGAACGCGTGCTGGAGTTGGTGCGAGCCTTCGCCGCAGCGGACAAACCGATCGCGGCGGTTTGCCACGGCGCCCAACTGCTGGCCGCAGCCGGAGTGCTCGAAGGCCGCTCGTGCAGCGCCTATCCGGCCTGCGCTCCCGAGGTGCGGCTGGCTGGAGGCGAATATGTGGACATTCCGCTGGATCAGGCCCATGTTGATGGCAACCTGGTCACTGCTCCGGCCTGGCCGGCGCATCCGGCTTGGCTGGCCAAGTTTATCGGGCTGTTGGGCACCCGGATCATCCTGGAAGGTTGAGATTCCGGAGCAGGGAACCGGCGGGCATTGGCCGGGTGGATGACGATGACCCAGTACGGAGCCGCACAGCCGGCTGAATGCGTGGCTTGTGGGCAGGATGTGCCGGGTGTTGCATTTTTTTTGTGCGCATCGGATCTTGCTGGGCGGGTGGAGGACAATTTTGGTGCATGGATCTCTCGCTTCCCTCGAGCCAGTTCGCGAACCAACCGGCCAGCCAGGGCAAGACCGAGCCGTTCGGGCCAGGTGACCGGCTGGACAGCGCTATGGACGGGGAGCGGCCATCTCGATCTGTCGTCGCCGCCCAGCCGGTCGCGGACGGGCTCCAAGTCATTGATAGAAACAGGAACTTGGCAACTGGCATGAGCTTTGTGAATTTCTTTTATGCACAGCCGAGGAGCATGCATGGATCGCCAATTTTTTGATGAAATGTACGATGCGAACGGCGTCTGCCGCCCGCATTACCGGGGCTTCGCCAACTGGCTGGAGAACACCCCCCAGGAGCTGCTGGCCCAGCGCCGGCGCGAGGCCGATCTTCTGTTTCACCGAGCGGGCATCACCTTCACCCTGTACGGTGACGAGCAGGGCACCGAGCGTCTGATTCCCTTCGACACCATCCCGCGCAGCATTCCGGCCAGCGAGTGGCAGGGGATCGAGGCCGGGTGCATCCAGCGGGTCCAGGCTCTGAACCTGTTTCTGGCCGACATCTACCATGATCAGCGCATTCTCAAGGCCGGTATCATTCCGTCGGAGCAGGTGCTGGCCAACGACGGTTATCAGCAGGTGATGCACGGGCTCGACCTGCATCGCGACATCTACGCGCACATCGCTGGAGTCGACCTGGTGCGTGATGGCGACGGCATCTTCTACGTGCTGGAAGACAACCTGCGCACGCCGAGTGGCGTCAGCTACATGCTGGAAGACCGCAAGATGATGATGCGGCTGTTCCCCGAACTGTTCGCTGCCCAGCGTATCGCCCCCGTCGACCACTACCCGAACCTGCTGCTGGAGACCCTGAAGAGTTCCAGCCCGCTGGACAACCCCAGCGTGGTGGTGCTGACGCCGGGGCGTTACAACAGTGCCTATTTCGAACATGCTTTCCTCGCCCGCGAGATGGGCGTGGAGCTGGTGGAGGGCGCCGACCTGTTCGTCCGCGACGAGCGGGTGTTCATGCGCACCACCGCCGGCGCCAAGCCGGTGGACGTGATCTACCGTCGGCTGGACGATGCCTTCCTCGATCCGCTGGCGTTCAATCCCGAGTCGGTGCTCGGCGTGCCGGGGCTGCTCTCGGCCTATCGCAGCGGCAACGTGATGCTGGCCAACGCCATCGGCACCGGCGTGGCCGACGACAAGTCGATCTATCCCTACGTCACCGACATGATCCGGTTCTACCTGGGCGAGGAGCCGATCCTGCAGAACGTGCCCACCTGGCAATGCCGCAAGCCGCAGGAGCTGTCCCACGTCCTAGCCCATCTGCCCGAGCTGGTGGTCAAGGAAACCCAGGGTTCCGGTGGCTACGGCATGCTGGTGGGGCCTGCGGCCAGCAAGGCCGAGATCGAGGCTTTTCGCGAGCGCCTCAAGGCCCGTCCCGAGGCCTACATCGCCCAGCCGACCCTGAGCCTGTCGACCTGCCCGACCTTCGTCGAAAGCGGTATCGCGCCGCGGCATATCGATCTGCGGCCGTTTGTCCTGAGCGGTCGCGAAACCCGTCTGGTGCCCGGTGGACTCACCCGCGTGGCGCTGCGTGAGGGCTCCCTGGTGGTCAACTCGTCCCAAGGCGGCGGGACCAAGGACACCTGGATCGTCGAGGATTGAAGGAATATCGAGCATGCTAAGTAGAACCGCCGCCGATCTGTACTGGATGTCACGTTATCTGGAGCGCGCCGAGAATCTCGCGCGGATGCTCGACGTCAGCTACTCGCTGTCGCTGATGCCGCAGGACGGCCACGGCAATGGCCTGGACGAACTGGCCATGCCGCTGCTGATCACCGGCACCCTCGAGGATTACCTGCAGCGCCACGGCGAACTGCACGCCGAACGCATGCTGCACTTCTTCGCCCTCGACGCGAGCAACCCGGCCAGCCTGTTCAACTGCCTGGCCGCGGCGCGCAGCAACGCCCATGCGGTGCGCGGGCGGATCACCGCGGACATGTGGGAGAACATCAACGCCACTTGGCTGACCCTGCTCGACCTCGCCGAGCAGGGGCTGAGTGGCTACGGCATCAGCCGTTTCTGCGAGTGGGTCAAGGAGCGCTCGCACCTGTTCCGCGGTGCCACCTATGGAACCCTGATGCGGGGCGATGTGCACAGCTTCATCCGCCTGGGGACCTTCATCGAGCGGGCCGACAACACCCTGCGTCTGCTCGATGCCCGCTATGAACTACTCGGCGCGGACAGCGAGGACCCCAACGACCGTTCGGCTCGCGCCTACTACCAGTGGAGCGCGCTGCTCCGCGCACTGACCGCCTTCGAGGCCTTTGCCGAGATCTATCGTGGCTCGCCGCGAGCCGGCAAGGTCGCCGAACTGCTGCTGTTGCGGGCGGAGGTGCCGCGCTCGCTGCGTTCCTGCCTGACCGAGCTGCAGCGGAACCTCGCCGGCCTGCCCGGCGACAACGGTCGTCCGGCGCAGCGCCTGGCCGCCGAGCTGGAGGCACGGTTGCGCTACACGGTAATCGAGGAGGTTCTGGAAACCGGGATGCACGCCTGGATCAACGAGTACATCGAGCAGGTGCAGTGCCTGGGCGATGCCATCCACAAGTGCTATCTGGAAGTGGCCTGAGGCCCAGACCGCTCTTGCCAGTATCTGCTGGATGCTGGCGAATCACATCCTGGGCTCTCGCGCAACAGGTGCCCTCTGCTGGGAAAGACCTGTGGTCTTTCCCAGCAGAGGCTCTGGCGAGTCGCTTGCGTTCGCCCCCGTGCCGTATCAGCCAGCCTGCTTGAACAGCGCCGCGGCCCGCTCGCGGATTTCTTCCGGTGACAGATCCTCTTTGTGGGCGGCGAGGAACCAGACATGACCGAAGGGATCCTGCAGCGTACCCATGCGATCGCCGTAGAACTGGTCCTGCAGCGGCATGACGACCTTCGCTCCCGCCTCCAGCGCCCGGGCGAATTGCGCGTCCACGTCGGCCACGTACAGGTACAGGCCCATCGAGGCGCCCTGCAGCGACTGCGGGCTGTGCAGGGCGCTCTTGTCGCACGGGTCGGAGAGCATGAGGGAGGAGTCACCGATGCGGATTTCGGCATGTCCGACCTTGCCGTCCGGCGTGGACAGACGGAACATCTCGGTCGCGCCGAACGCCCGTTTGTAGAATTCGATGGCCTCGGCTGCGCCCTGGATGCCCAGGTAGGGCGTAACGCTGTGATAGCCATCCGGTATCGCTTTGACAGTCATGATAATTCTCCTTTATGGGGGGCCGCCCGGTGAGCGTAGACCACCACGAAGGCTCGTGGCCTGTGCGGTTGATTGGTTAACTCAAGTTCGGATGACCGGGTTCGGGACAAAGCGCCGCGACGAGTCCTAGCAGGGCTATGGTGAGGAGCGGCAACGCCAATCCACTTATCGAACCGGGCTTAGCTGTTTAAACAAATGGGGCCACTTCTCATATCGCAGCGAAAAAGTCACCCAGGAACTCTTTCGGAAGATGGCATCGATAGCCAGTGCGATGTCATCCTCGGGCACTATCCTAAAACCTCGCACGGCCTGAGACTCGATCCCCGCAAGTCACAACACCATTGACGCTGCGCAGCTCACGTGCTGCTTCTTGCAGTCGTGACCCGCCAGAGTCTCCGACAATCAAGGAAGGGAAATCTATGAAGGAAGGAAAATCTATGAGCAATCAACGAATTGCATTCGTAACGGGCGGCATGGGTGGAATCGGGACTGCAATCAGTCAGCGCCTTTACAAGGAAAACTTCACTGCAATCGTCGGATGTACTCCGCAGTCCAAACGCAAGGATGGCTGGCTCGCCGCCCAGCGTGACAGCGGTTTCTGCTTCGAAGCCTGTGAACATGACGTGACCCTTAGATTGAACAAAGCAGGTTCGCCAAAAGACTAGTGCCAGCGCGTTAAATGGTGCCGCTATCGACTGTTCAACTATGAGAGACTAAAATGCAGATTACCGGCATGCTTCATGGGGCAAGATTGCTAGAGCTCGTGGGTTTTCCAGCAACTGAGGTGTTAGGCCCTGACGCCACCGAGCAAGAAATCAAGTTGATGCTGGATCGGCACGGTCAGCTATTCATTAAACCTGTCTTTAAAGGTGGTGTTGGTAAAAAAGGAAAGGCAGGCCTGGTTGGGAAAGCCAAAGATCTCAAGAGTGCGTTGCTGGAAAAAGAACGCCTTTATTTTGCGCGCCATGAGAGTGGGCATCAGCAAGTAAAAGCCAATGGTGTTACGTTTGAGGCGGAGTTCCGGCTGAGCATGAGATCTATTTTTCTATAACAGACTCCACCCGATTTCGTGCGCCCACTATGACTCTAACTCACCTAGGTGGAGTAGATATTGAGGACGTAGACAAAGAGAATGTCGCTGTGATTCCCTTCGATCCGCTTACTGGACTCAAGGCGTTCGTCGTTGCTAATGCACTGACGAGCATTGGTGCGCCCAAAGATGTTATCTCTCCCCTGGTGCAACAACTCCCGAAACTTTGGGAGCTGTTCCATGGCTTTGGCATGACGACATTGGAGCTGAATCCAATTCGTATGCGGATAGATCGTAACGGACGATTGTCACCTGTCGCCTGTGATTTTAAATGTAGCTTTGATCGTGATGACCCTCGATGGATGCGCTTGGGCCTACCACCTCAGGTCTTTGCGGCTGATTATTCTGACTTCGAGCAGGAAATCAATTCTCTTCGTACGCACCAAGGGCAGAGTGACGTATATGTAATTAATGCCAATGGGACTATTCTTGCCCCTACCTTTGGCGGCGGTGCTAACTCTCTGGTTACCGAAATGCTGGGGGACGATGCGATTATTTCCACTGATTTTGGTGGTAATCCGCCATATTCTAAGATGAAGGAAGTGGCCCGCATTTGTTTCAATCACTGGCTGGCACAGGCAAATGTGCTGTTCATTATAGGTGGGAAGTCCAATAACACCGATATCTACGAGACTTTCCGGGCAATGGCTGACGCATTGCGCGAGTACTTTAGTGAGCGTGGACCTACGCCGCTTTACGTTGTGCTGGGCCGTGGTGGGCCGAACCTGGTCCGAGGTATGGGGGCGTTACGCGATACCTGCGATGCACTGGGATTGCCTTATCGATTTTTTGGCTTCGATTCGGATATAAGCGAGGTCATTCAGTATGCGAAGAAAGCTGATATCTGGATGAAGTCAGGTGGACGTGACCAAGTGGCGCGTCGACTTGGTCTCCCTGCCTGTGAAGTGTGAGGACGATTTCGTGAATAATCATAAAAAACCTTCTGTCGGCGGCTTCAAGTATCACGTCGGTATTTCATCTCTCAGCGAGATCGCCTCGCGGGAAGATAGAGTATGTGTGTTGAATATCTTGGGAGGGGAGTCGAGCGTCGTCACACCGATCAGCCATACCTACTCGGGCGGTAACGTCGTATTCGGTACGGCGCCAGGCAAGGCTGGACAGGTATTGTCCACGCCGGGAGGTGATATTCCCGTTTATAACAGTGTCCTCGAGGGCCTGGAAGCGGGCCACCATTTCAATTGTGGGGTAGTTTATCTGCCGCCTTTGGCGGCACGGGATGGCGTTGCTGAACTGATAAGGGTGAATCCGGATCTCCGCAAGATCTTCATCATCACCGAAAAAATATCAGCACACGACGCCCGTGAAATTCGCGCCATGGGGCAGCAACATGGCGTCGACATCTTTGGCGCAAATGGCTTGGGTGTGGCTGACTCCTGGAGCCAGGTCCGCATCGGGGGGGCATTGGGCGGCGACAATCCGGCTGACACACTCCGACCTGGCTCCATCGCCATTTTCTCGAACTCCGGAGGATTTTCCACCACCATCACCCAGTATCTACGCATGGCGGGCTGGGGAACTTCCACGGTGATATCCAGTGGCAAGGATGTCTACATCCAGTATGCCGCACCGGAGTTCGCATATGCCTTGGGCAACGACGAGCGCAGTAAAGCTGCCGTCCTGTACTGCGAGCCAGGGGGTTACTACGAGCTTGATGCCGATTTCACCAAGCCGGTGGTGGCCTGCGTGGTGGGCCGGTGGAAAAGCAAGCTGACTCGCGCAGTTGGACATGCTGGGGCTATGGCAGGTGGAAGCGATGATGCGATCGCTAAAGAGCGCTGGTTCATGGAACATTTTGGTGTGGACGGTGTGTTTACTCCTGACGATCCACAATTTTCTTCCAAGGGGGCGCTAGTAACCAATATTGCTCATATTCCCGCGGCACTTACGGCAGTAATGAAAGCCAATGGAGTCCGACCAGATTTCGAACCCGAGGGGAGCCTGGCACTTAAAGCGTGGTTTGGATCTGATCAAGGTATAAGTCTTCATCCTGAGCTCATGGTGCCTGTCGTCGAGGCTATATCACCCTACAATGAGCAAATAACACAACTTAACAAACAAATCGGTATCGTGCTCCCCCGCCAAGCTCTCAAGGACGCGTCAGGCGCATCTCAAATGGATCCACTGAGCCAAGTGAGCAGTTTGTACGGCGTTTCTATGCTTCAAGCTGCCCAACAGCCTTTGGAGAGCAATATTTGCCTTGCGCTGATACGTGAAAGTGGAGGCGCACGGGAGCGGCAATTGATCAATGTTGCTGTTGCATCTTTTGTAAATCTTTATGGAACTCCGGAATTGGCTGCTGCACAAGCAAGCCGAGATGCAGGGAATGCCCCTAATGCCGTATTGGCAGCAGCTTTGGGAATTATTGGGCCACGCAGACAAGAACGTGCTCGATCTGCTGTTTCAATCCTGATTGACTGCCTGGCGGATGCCCACCTCACTGATCCGTTCGATAATAATTTCGAGATCCTTGGTATCGACCAGGCTCGCGTTAAGGAGCTACTGACAGAGCAGTTGGATCGTCGCGCCGAAGAATTGATGATCGGGCTTGAAGAGCGCGAAGTGATGCCTGTTGCAATTCAATGGTTGAAAAAGCTAGGGCATCCTTCTTATGACGCAGTGCTAGCAGCGATTACTACCTCATTGGCGTGGGGGGCGTTGATGCGCAAACGCATCTCTAGAGTAACGGTCGAGAATCTGCCTTGGTGGATCCAGTTATTTGGAGTACTTATTGGAGCAAGCACTGACGCGTCACAACATCAGAAACACAAATTCTGCGGTGTTAGCAACAGATCCTTGCTTAGAGATCGTTCACTTACCGAGATCGCTTACTTGGCGCTTCTGAACCGTGTTCCGAGTCCGGCGGATCTCTTTGCGTTTCAGACGCTGACTGGGCTATTGCTTACTAATGGCCCCGGTTCAATTTCTGCACAGGGTGCAAAAGGTGCAGTGTCGGCTGACGGCCCAGAGATTCCCCAGCGTGTGCAGCTGAACAAGGCACTGATCGGCTTTCTCTCTCATTGCGGCTATACCCATGGAGGTAATGGTTACGAAGGCATCGCCTTCCTGATCGATCAATTCCGAGGGAGCGGGCTGACCAATCCCGGGGCTAAAGAATACCAGATCAATGTGAAGGCACTGGCAGCTCAGGCAGTGGAGCGGTATGCCTCCTACAAAAGCAAATGCAAAAGTGTCGGAGTAGAAGTTGCCAAAGTGCCAGGTGTGAATCATCCGGTGTTCAAGGACAAACCAGTAAATTACGATCCTCGAGAAGTATTCATAGCGGATCTCTTTGAAAGTCGGGGAGAAATCAATATATTCCACGACTTCTATCGAGAGTTGGTGCTGGCTCTGTACGAGGCCGGGGTAACTCGTAATGTGTACTGTGTGAATATAGATGCCGTTATCGCTGCTCTTCTGCTGAAAATGGTATGGCAACCCATGGCGCGTGGCGAAATCAATGGACAAGAGCTTGAGACTGCAGCGTTCACGGTTTTCCTTTATCCACGCATGCTCGGCTGCGCTGCGGAAATTGACGATCATATTAATCGAGGAAAAAACATGGATACTAGAACACCTGCAAGCCGCTGCAGTTTCGTTGTATAGGTATTGAAAAGCGGTTGGTAAAGTTTTACGCCTTGAGGTGAAAGAGGTTTAAAGTATCAAGCTTCAGGTGGCCTTTTCGGTCGTGGTCACCTGAAGCTTCGTGTTTTGAAAGAGCGAAATTTTACTGATCTTGGACGCACCAAAGGTGCCATCCGAGAGTATGGTGTGAGCCTGATTGGCGATTTCCAGGTTGATTGAGGAAGACAGTGACGGAAAAGTATGACGTGTTGTTTGAGCGAGAGTGTCAGACGGTCTCCGCGGTACTCCGAGTATATATCTGAGCAGACCACTGGATGATCAAGTGATAACGTGTTCATCACCTGCGCAGAGGGTAACTGAGGATTTAGGCCTTCGTATAGAAAAATCCATAATGCGGTCACGATCACCACTAGGGTTTGTCTGAAAAGTCGGCCTGGCTAAAATGCCGCCTCCGTTATTCCGAGCGCAGCCATGTCAGGCTGTTACGAGATTTCCGCCCAGCGCTGGGCAATGATCGAAGCCATCGTTTCTCCCCCTCAGCGCATGGGCTGTCCCCTGCGAGATGGCCGCCAGATGCTCAACGGTGTCTTCTGGATCCTGTGCTCAGGCGCTAAGTGGCGCGATCTTCCCGAGCGTTATGGCCCATGGAAGACGGTGTATCAGCGCTTCAGGCAATGGCGTGACGGCGGCACCTTTGAGCAGGTGCTGCGGCATTTGCATCTGCGTCTGCGTGGCCGCCAGCGGTGCTGGAAAAAAGGGGCCTGCAAGAGCCGCAGCACCAATGTCTCGGCCGAAGCCGCGGTGGACTGACCACCAAGATTCATCTGGCCTGTGACAGCAACGGATATCCGCTGGCAGTGATGCTCTCACCCGGGCAGGACGCCGACGCGCGCTATTTCATGTCTTTGCTTGAATAGATCAGTCTGCCTGGCAGCCAGGGTTGTCCGCGCAAGCGTTGCCGGTATGTACTGGCTGACAAAGGCTATGATAGCGAAAGCCTGCGCCAATACTGTGACCGGTATGGCATGAAGCCCGTCATTCCCTCACGCAAGATACCTCTGCGTGAGCTTGTGTTCTACGAGGGGGCGTTAAGGGGGTTGTTGTCGAGCAACAGGGAATGCGGGTACGCATCGACGGTCGCGGTGGGGTCATACTTGCTGCTGGCGACTTCACCAATAGCCCTGAGCTCAAGGCGCGACACATGGGGCCTCAAGAGGCTAAGGTCGGTGCGGTTAATCCAAATCGACGGTCGCATCGCGGAGCGATACGAAGCCTGGCCGCACTTCATCTCTACTGCCCCGGGGGTCGCCTATCCTCTGCTTCCGGCTCGAACGCGTCGTCCGACAGCTTCTGCCGCCACTCCGCCGCTAGTGAGGCATCGAAACGGGCCCGCCGGCGCAGGCCGTCGATGGCCTTGAAACGCCCGGCAGAGACCAGCCTGGCGCGCGGACTGGCGGGCACGCCCCGTCCGCGGCCACTGCTCCAGTGCGGCGATGAAGGCTTCCTGAAGCGCCTCCTCGGCCAGGTCGAAGTCGCCCAACAGGCGGATCAGGGTCGCCAGTACGCGGCGGGATTCCCTGCGATGGCCTGCCGCGGCATGGATCGGTTCTGGCTCATGGGGCAGCCTCGCCGCTCTGGAGCCGCTGGGCACGGGCTCGGCGTATGTCTGGATGACAGGTTGAGATAGCAGAACCCGGCCAGAGGCGGGGGACCGTTCGTCCCGAAGGCCGGCGCCCTGTTCCGGAATGTCCGTGCAGACTGGCTGGACCCCGGGCGGCGGCGTTGCCTGGGCGTGCCTCCGGAGAGCACGACCAGGGGCTTGCCCGCGGGCAGCTCAGTGGCAGTCCCCGGCCTCCGCCAAGCGATACTCGATGATTTCGCTGACCCGGAAGCTGCCCGGGAAATCGCGGCAGCCTGGGCAGTCCAGCTGTGGTCCCGGGGTGCCGCGCAGGATCGCGAAGGCTTCCTCGTAGGGTTCGCTGACCAGGCTCGTGTACTGGGCCTCGAGACGGTGGCCGGTGGTGGCGTCGTCCGTTACCAGCCAGAGGGGCGCCTCCGAGTTGCAGGGGACGAAGACGTGCATCTCCGGGGCCATAACTAGATGGCCCTGGTAGCGTCCGGCAGACGAGCCGCCATCCCCAGTCGTGGAGTTGCCTGCGCAGCCGGCGAGCAGCAAGGCACCGGCAAGAAGATAGGGAATCGTATGCATGGGCTTCCTTGATCAGGGTACTGATGTGAGATGGCCAGGGTAAGGAGGCTGCTACCCGCTTCAGGATAGGTCAAGAGCCAGGCAGGACAGGCAGGCTTGTATCCCAGGCCGTCTTGTCCAGCGGAGCGCGCAGGCCCGGATCGTCGGGACCTGCGTTCGGACGCGAAATTCAGAGGGTCGCGGCCCAGAGGTCGTACTCGTCTGCGTCGGTGATGCGCACGCGCACCTTGTCACCCGGCTTGAGCTCCTGCTTGCTGTCGACGTAGACGTTGCCGTCGATCTCCGGGGCGTCGGCCCAAGAGCGGCCGATGGCGCCCTGGTCATCGACTTCGTCGATCAGCACCTCGATCTCCTGGCCGATTTTACGCTGTAGGCGCGCCGCGCTGATCGCCTGCTGGTGGGCCATGAAGCGCTCCCAGCGCTCCTGCTTGACCTCCTCGGGTACTGCGCCCCCCAGTTCGTTGGCCGGCGCGCCGTCCACCGCCGAATACTGGAAGCAGCCGACGCGGTCCAGCTGGGCTTCGCTCAGCCAGTCGAGCAGATACTGGAAGTCCTCCTCGGTCTCGCCGGGGAAGCCGACGATGAAGGTAGAGCGGATGGTCAGCTCCGGGCAGATCTCCCGCCACTTCCTGATGCGGGCGAGGGTCTGGTCCTCGAAGGCCGGGCGCTTCATGGCCTTGAGGATGCGCGGGCTCGCGTGCTGGAAGGGGATGTCCAGGTACGGCAGGATCCTGCCTTCGGCCATCAGCGGGACGATGTCGTCGACGTTGGGGTAGGGGTAGACGTAGTGCAGGCGCACCCACACGCCCATCTTGCCGAGTTCCTCGCACAGTTCAAGCATGCGCGCCTTCACCGGCTGGCCATTCCAGAAGTCGGTTCTGTACTTGAGATCGACGCCGTAGGCGCTGGTGTCCTGGGAGATCACCAGGAGCTCCTTGACGCCGGCCTTGACCAGACGCTCGGCCTCGCCCAGCACCTCGCCCGCCGGACGGCTAACCAGCTTGCCGCGCATCGAGGGGATGATGCAGAAGGCGCAGCTGTGGTTGCAGCCTTCGGAAATCTTCAGGTAGGCGTAGTGGCGCGGGGTCAGCTTGATGCCCTGCGGCGGCACCAGGTCGACGAAGGGATCGTGCTCGGTGCTCGGCGGCACCACCTTGTGCACGGCGCTGACCACCTGCTCGTACTGCTGCGGACCGGTAACCGCCAGCACGCTGGGATGCACGTTGCGGATGGCGTCTTCGGACACGCCCATGCAGCCGGTGACAATCACCTTGCCGTTTTCCGCCAGGGCCTCGCCAATAGCATCCAGCGATTCGGCTTTGGCGCTGTCGATGAAGCCGCAGGTGTTGACCACTACCACGTCGGCGCCCTCGTAGGACGGCACGATCTGATAGCCTTCCATGCGCAGCTGGGTGAGGATGCGTTCGGAGTCGACGGTTGCCTTCGGACACCCGAGCGATATAAATCCTATACTTCCGACTTTTTTCGACATGGCGTTGCAGACCTCGTGGGCGAGTGCCGGTGAAAAATGGGGCGAAAGTATACAGTTATCTGAGGATTTCAGATCCACGCCTGGCGACAACGCATGGGTACGGACGCCGGCAAGGCGGTCTACAAGGCGCGCGCGGCCACCGCCGAGTGTGTCAACGTCCTGGCGCGCAACCGCGGTTTGCAGCGCTTCAATGGGCGCGGGCTCGACAAGGTCAGGAGTGTGCTGCTGTGGTATGCACTGGCGCACAACCTGATGCGGATGCTCGAACTGGCGCCCGAGTTGGCGACAGGCATGAGCGGAGTGGTCTGAAGCGGCGGAGGCCGGAGCCCCCCCGACCAACCGCTCGCGCGACGCTCCCGGACGGCTTCGGCAGGTCCGCCGCATTTGCCACGCCGGGCTTGGGTGAAAGAGCCGCGGCGACCCGCCCTGCTTCCAGGCATTCGGCGCTCATCGCCGCCCCCCAAAAAAACCGAAAACTTCACAGCCTCTCAGTCGGGCCGAGCCAATCCAGGCCCAGGCCCAGGCGCAGCTCGCGCAGATCATCAACGCGGGCATCATCGTGGTGATGGCCAGTGATGGCCAGTGATGGCCGGGAGTACAACCGGGAAGGGCTCAAGGCCCAGCCGATGGATCTGGTTTACAGCCTGCTGGTGATGATTCGAGCACACGAAGATCGGGGCAACAGATCTATCGCTTGGTCGAGCTTTACAGCCTCTGCGCGGTGCGAAACGCATGACGGTGGGTGGCAAGGCGGATCGGCTGGGCATGGCCCAAGTACAATTCAAGTAAGCCGCCCCGCTTCACCGCATGCGGCAGCTGCTGTTCCTGGGTCGCTGTCGAGCAGCGGCTCTTCTTCCTGTGGAATGGCAGTGACCATCGGTTGCTGCAGGGCCGGGGACGCGCCCGTGTGCATCGGCGGATGCCCTTCGTGATCCGGCTGGTGGATCGCCGGCAGGCGGAATGCACCGTGCAGCCACTGACGGTCAAGTTCGATCCTGGGAGCCGGTTCACCGGCATCGCCCTAGGGTGGGCCTCAATCCACTCTAGGGCTACAATTGCAAACCGATGCGGACCGGCCCGCCTCTATGAAAAGCGCAGCTAACTCTTAGCGCTCCGCCTCATCCTCCAGTACCCAGGCAACCAGCGAATCGCCAATCCGGGTGCCAAACGAGCCGTGCCCTCCGGCCATCACCACAACAAACTGCCGACCAGTCTTCTGCGACATGTAGGTCATTGGCGTGGCCTGACCGCCTGCGGGTAAACGTCCCTTCCACAGCTCTTCGCCGTTGCGCATATCGTAAGCGCGCAGGTAGTAGTCCAGAGTGCCGCTGAGGAATGCCACGCCACCGGCGGTAACCAGGGGGCCGCCCAGCGCGGGAGTTCCTATGGGAAACGGAATGTAAGGGGCATTATCGCGGCTGGTGCCGTTCTTGTGCATCCACACCGGTTTCATGGTCTGCAGATCCACGGCAGTGACGTAACCCCAGGGTGGCGACTGGCAGGGCAATCCCACCGGTGACATGAATGGCCCTAGATACACCATGTAAGGCGCACCGAGATTGGGCTGCAGGCCGAGTTCGCTACCACCCCTGCGGTTTTCTTGAACATCGATTTCGCTGCGCTTGACCAGTCGTGAGACGAAAGCCAGGTAGTTCGGCGCGCCGAACAATAGCTGCCGCACCGGGTCGACCGCCACCGACGGCCAGTTGAAGGTACCGACGTTGCCCGGATAGATCAGCGAACCCTGTTCGCTCGGCGGCGTGAAGTCGCCCTCGTAGCGCAGCTTGTGGAATTGAATGCGACACATCAGTTGATCGAGCGGCGTGCCGCCCCACATGTCGCGCTCGCGCAATGGCCCCTTCGGAGCATAGCTGAGTGCGGAGGCGGGCTGGGTCGGCGCGGTGAAATCGCCTTCGACCGCGCCCTGCGGCACGGGACGCTCATGCACCGGCACTATGGGCTCGCCGGTGCGCCGATCCAGCACGAAAAGATCGCCACCCTTGGTCGCCTGGATGATCGCCGGCACCTTCCCCTGCGGGCCATCGAGATCGACCAGCGTGGGTTGCGATGGCAGGTCGCGATCCCAGAGGTCATGGTGCACGGTCTGGAATTCCCAGCGCACCTTGCCGCTGACCAGATCGAGCGCCACCAGGGTAGCGGTGAAGCGCTCGGTCTCCGGCGAGCGCTGCACTCCCCATTGATCCGGAGTCTGGTTGCCGGTAGGGATGAAGACCAGCCCCAATTGCTCGTCGGCTGTAGCAATGGTCCAGGAATTCGGCGTGCTGCGTACGTAGGTGCTACCCGTCGGCAAGGGCTCGGTGGCATCCGGATTGCCCGGATCCCAGTTCCACACCAGGTTGCCGGTACGCACGTCGTAGGCACGGATCACCCCACCGGGTGAGTCCACCGAGCCGTTGTCGGTCACCGAGCCTCCGACGATCACCAGCTTCTCGGTTACCACGGGCGGCGATGTCGGCAGGTATACCCCCAAGGCGTCATCACCCAGGCCCACTTTCAGGTCGATCATGCCGCTTGCGCCGAAGTCTTCGCATGGCCGGCCATCTCCGGGATCCAGGGCGAACAGCGTGCCGTCGTTGGTGGGCAGGAAAAGCCTGCGGGTACAGCGTGTGGCGGCTGCCTGATCAGGCGCGGCAGTGGTGGCAATGGCCTCATCCACGCCCGTACCGGAGTAGGCCGCAGCATCGTGATAGGCCAGGCCGCGGCAGGTCATATGCTGATAGTACTTGGCGTCACGGTTGATGTTGGGGTCGAAGCGCCACTGCTCCTCACCGCTGTCCGCATCCAAGGCGATGGCAATACTATGCGGGGTGCAGATGAACAGGCTGTCGCCAATCTTCAGTGGGGTGACCTGATTGGTCAGTTCACCTGGGTCACCCTCGCGAGGCCAATCACCGGTGTGGTATTCCCATGCCTTCTTCAGCCGCCCGACGTTTTCGGGAGTGATCGATTCGGCTGGAGAATAGCGGTCACCGCGGTCCGAGCCGCCGTATGCCAACCACTCGTTCGCCGAGCGGCCGGCCTGCCCCTCCGGGTTTCTGCCGGACATTCGCTCATCACTGAATTCGCCAGCGATACGCGAATAATCCTGGGTCAGCGAATAACCGGCCATCAGCGCACCGAGTAGCAAACCGACGCCGAGCAGGCCGCTAGCTCCATCCCGCCAACTTACGGGGGTGCCGATATACCGGTTGATAAAAGGCAACAGCAGCCAGACACCCAGCAGCCACCACAGGTCGATGCGCGGCGCCAACTGCCACCAATCGAAGCGTACCTCATAGATCGTCCAGCCCAGGGTGGCGAGCAGCAGTACGGCATACAGCCAGATCGCCAATCGACACCGGGCCAATATCAAGACACCCACGGCCAACAGCCCGAGGCCGGCGAGCAGGTAGTACCATGAGCCGCCCAACACCGTCAGGTAACCGCCGCCGAACGCCAATACTGCTCCCAACAACAACACCACCGCGCCAGTCAATTTGATATGCAGCGGTTGCAGTGTTTTTATCGTATTCATCCGCCTCTCCTGTACACCAACCTGTTTACTGCAAAACACCGGCACTATGGCGGACGAAAACGCACGACCCCGCTACGGACCGGTAGCCTGGCTACCAAATAATGGATGCGGTGCGGAGGCCTTGGTTCAGAAATGATGGTTTCAAGGAGCAAGTGCAACACCCGATACAAGGTATTGCCATGTCAACGAAGTACACTCATCTCAGCACCGGAAGAACGCATCAGCATCATGGTGATGCAGTTTCAGCAATTCACTCTAGCCCTGAGTGATTCCAGAAAGTTTTCTTGAAAAATCAAATAGATAGTACTTGAAGATGCCTGCGTGGGCGGGCACGTTGGTTGTCGCCAAACACACCGATGTCCCCATACCCCATGCAGGCCGTCCAATTCTTGCGCGCCGCGCTTGCCAAGGCACTCCCCACGATCCATGCCCGCCGTCTCGAGGCCCTGATGGTGGCGGTGGCCGCCCTGCTGCAGGGCCGCCGCCTGAGCCTGACCGCGCTGGGACGCTCCATGCCCGGCTTGGTCTGGCCCAAGCATGCGATCAAGCGGATCGACCGCCTGCTGGGGAACCGGCAGCTGCAGGCCGAGCGGGGGTTGTTCTACTGGGTCGTGCTCCGCGCCCTGCTGGGCTCGCTCAGGCATCCGTTAATCCTGGTGGACGGGTCGCCGATCGATGCCGCCGGAAACCTGTTCCTGCTGCGGGCCGCGATCCTGCTGGCCGGGCGCTCACTGCCGGTCTGCGAAGTCGTCCATCCACGCGAGGACTGCCCGCGTTGCCAGAAGCAATGGGATGGACTCCTCCTCACCTCGGCATCTTGAAGTGCCCAGACTGAAGATGCGAACCACAGTCAATAGTGAGAAGGAGTCCACGCATGAAGCTTATGCGCATGGGAGTCGACTTGGCCAAGAACGTATTTCAGATCCACGGCGTGGCTTGTCATGAGAAGCCGATCTGGCTGCAGCGCCTGCCGCGCGATCGCTGGCTCCAAACGTTGCTGGAGAAGATCGAGCCCGGCTGTGAGATCGGCATGGAAAGTTGCGGCGGTGCCCACCATTGGGCGCGACAGCTACAGGCGCGCGGATTTCGAGTGAAGCTGATCGCGCCCCAGTTCTTCAAACCGTACGTCAAGGGCAAAAAATGACCCCAACGATGCCGAAGCGATCTGTGAAGCGATGAGCCGCCCCAGCATGCGCTTCGTCACCGTCAAAACCGTCGAGCAACAGGATATCCAAGCGACACATCGCATTCGCGCCGGATTGGTCGAGCAACAGACGGCCAAAGCCAATCAGATCCGAGGGCTGGTCGCCGAGTACGGCCTCATCGCACCGAAAGAATTACTGACGCTACGTCGCGCGATACCCAACTGGCTGGAAGGGGCGGATAATGGTTTGACGCAGAGGCAACACAGCTCCGGTGGCAAGGATCGACTGCTTGGTATCAGCAAGCGAGGCGATGCATATCTGCGAACACTGAAGGTCCACGGCGCACGCTCGGCGCTGCGCACGGCCAAGTCCAAAGACGATCGGCTCCGCCAATGGGCTACCCGTTTAGCCGAGCGATCGCATCCCAATGTGGCCGCTATCGCGCTGGCCAACAAAACGGCACGCATGGCCTGGGCGATGCTGCGTCATGACACTGATTACCAACCGGATCGGGCAGCAGCCTGATCTACTCACCCGTCACGTCCTACGAGAAAACAACCGTCCACCACGATTGCGAAGCAACCCGAACGATGGCAAACCGGTCGAACCGGCGCCGGAAAACCCCTCAAGTGTCCAAGTGCGAAAAGCACGAAGAAGCGATTGGGAGCCGGCGTGTGAATAGCCCATCAAAGCCTTTCAGGAGGCGACGTGAGGCTGGAGGAGTGAAAGGACGCACCCAAGCCTATCGGGTTGCATGCCTGACTCTTCGATTCACAAGGGGGAGATGGCGCGCTCGGCGGGATTCGAACCCACGACCCCTGCCTTCGGAGGGCAGTACTCTATCCAGCTGAGCTACGAGCGCGTTGAGGATGCGTTCCGGGAGCGATGCTTCGGTCGGGCGACCGGTGCCCCTGGAGCAAAGAGGCCATATTTAAGCATTAGCGGCGGTCTTGTACAAGCCGGCAAGCGCAGCGGTCTGCTCGGGAGCCGGGCGGCGCTTGTGGCCCCGCCCGGCGGCTTTCAGTGGTGAGCCATCGGCATGCCGGAGTTTTCCGTGCCCGGCAGGGCGATACGCACGTTCTGCATCATGCCCTCGTCCTCATGGTCGAGGATGTGGCAGTGCAGCACGAAGTCGCCAATATAGCGGCGATAGCGCGAGCGCACGATGGCCGTATAGCCCTGCTGGAGGAACAGGGTATCGCGCCAGGTGCCCCGCATGTTGGCGTACTGGCTGGGAATGCCGTCGGCATCCGGGACCGGTGCTCCGCTCACTTCCTTGCCCTCGGGGTCCTTCACGGAAACGATCTGGAAGGGGTTCACGTGGATGTGGAAGGGATGGCCGAAGGAGAAGGAGGTCAGCTTCCACTCGTCGACGGCGCCCAGTTCGAGCAGGCGGTCGAGGCGGCCCGGCTCGTAGGGAGAGCTATTGAGGGGCTCGGGCTTGCCGTCGCTGCCGGTGCCGATCTCGCCCACCTCGAACACCGGCGGCTGGCCGGTCGGCAGCACGATCTGGAAGCCGAGGGTGCGATGGCCGGTCACCTCGCCGGCGGCGATGTCCGCGTGGGGGGCGAAGGCGCTCAGCTTGAGGCCGTCGGCCAGGTCAGCCAGCACCTTGTCGCGCACCGTGCCCTGGGGCATGCGCGCCTTGGCCGCGGTTTCCAGCGCCTTGCTCAGGACCGCCTCGGGCGCCTTGCCGGCGGCCGAGCCTTCCACCGTCACGTAGCCGAGCAGTTCGCGCGGTTGGCTCTCGTTGTTGACGGTCTGTTCCGGACGCAGGGTTTCGTCGACGATGCAGTAGGTGCCGGACTCGGGGAAGACCATCAGCAGGTCCTCACGATAGCCGGGCTGGAATACCGTCGAATCGCGCCGGGAGACCGCCCCGCGGGTCAGGCCGTCGCCGGCGATGGCGAACTGCGCCAGGGGTTCGCCGGTACAGGCTTTGTCGATGAACTGCTCGCGGACCTTGCGGTCCTTGCCGGGCGTGGTGGAGGCCTGGGCCGGGTCGAGCTTGCGGAAGCTCAGGCGGATGGTGTCGCGCACTCCGGCGTGGATGAAGCGCCAGCGCTCGACGCTGCCGGCCTTGGCGCCGACCACGTAGGGCTCGACCAGGCCGTTGATCGCAGTACGTCGGCCGGAGGAGTTCCACACGGTGCCGCCGCTCGGGGTGATGCCGAACTGGCCGTTGTAGCTTTCGATGCCGCCGACATCGCCTTCTTCACAGACCCATTTGCCGTCGGCGTCCTTCTTGATGTTGCCGGCCTGGTCGCGGCAGGCGTAGGCGATCTGCTGGAAGACCAGCGTGCGTTCGCGGAAGGCCTCGCCGTTAGGCGCGGTCAGCAGGGTGTCGATGTCGCCGGGGACCAGGCTGTCGTCTTCACGGGCCTGCGGCAGGCGGTCGCCGCGGATGATCAGTGGGCCGGCCATGCCCGAGGCAACCTGCAGTGCGGTCGCGCCGTGCAGGTGCGGGTGGTACCAGAAGGTACCCGCCGGGTGGTCGGCCGGGATGTTGTACTCGTACTGGAAGTCGACGCCCGGATCGATCTTCAGCAACACGTTATCGGAGTTGCCGGACGGGCTCACCCACAGGCCGTGGGTGTGCATGTTGGTGCTGTTGAAGCAGTGCGGGCCGTTGTACTCCTCGCGCGGGGCGCAGCTCGGATCGTTCGGGTCCAACTGGTTGCGCAGGGTGAGGCGGAAGGTCTCGCCCGGCCAGAGTTCCACCTTGGGCCCGATGTAGGGAATCAGCGGGTCGACCGCTTCGCCCTGGAAGGCGCGCAGGCGCACGGCGTCGTCCTTCTCGGTGTCGGGGTTGTAGATGCTGCCGTCGACGTGGCGGATGGCGAGGTCGTAGAAGACCTCCGTGCCGACATTGGAGGACTGCGGACGAGCCTTGAGCGGCGTGGTGGCCATCAGGCTCGGCCCGCTCTTGCCGGCCGCTAGGGGCGCGCCGCGCAGCACGGCGGCCGGAGGTTCGCGAACGATGCGCGCGGCGGGCACTTCCGCCGCGGCCTGGTGGACAGGGGCGAGCTGGGCGGCGACCCCGAGTGCAAAGCTGGAGGATAGGGCGAACAGGCGGCCCCGGTGGAGGGTGGTCATGGGCTTCGTTAATCCTTGAACTTCTTCTTTGTTGGTGTGCCGCCGCGGCCTGTGCCGTAGGCGGCCTCCTACCTCGACGAAACTGGCCGTTTTGCCAATCACCGGTCCGGATATGTATCTATCTGAAACGCCCGTCCCAGGGCAGTTTCGCAAGGCGTCTGAAGTGTATTGGAGGCTTTGCGGAATGCCTATGGGGCGCGCTGCGGATTGGCCTGTCGGTCAGCCGGTGCGGGGTGCTTGCAGGCGAATGACGGCCGGTCAGGCGAGAGCGGGGCCGCCCGGGCCCCGTCGCCATTTCAGTGGTGGGTTTCCGGCGTGCCGGAGTCCCTGCTGCCCGGCAGGGCGACGCGCACGTTCTGCATCATGCCCTGGTCCTCGTGGTCGAGGATGTGGCAGTGCAGCACGAAGTCGCCGGTGAAGCGCTGGTAGCGCGAGCGGATGGTGATCAGGTGGCCCTCTTCCACGAACAGGGTGTCGCGCCAGGTGCCCTGCAGGTTGGCGTACTGGCTGGGAATGCCGTCGGCGTCGGGGGTCGGCGGCCCGCTCACCTCATTGCCGTCGGGGTCCTTCACGGAAACGATCTGGAAGGGATTCACGTGGATGTGGAAGGGATGGCCGAAGGCGAAGGAGGTCAGCTTCCATTCCTCGACGGCGTCCAGCATGAGCTGGCGCTGCACCTGTTCCGGGTCGAAGGGGGCGCTGTCGAGGGGAGCGGGGGTTCCGCTGCTGAAGTCGATCTTGCCTACCTCGAAGCTGGGAGCCTGGTCGGGGCTGCTGGGAAGCACGATGCGAAAGCTGAGGGTGCGATCGCCGGTCAGCTCGTCGTCGGTGATCGTCGCGTGGGGCGTGAAGGCGCTCAGCTTGAGGCCGTCGGCCAGGTCAGCCAGCACCTTGTCGCGCACCGTGCCGCGGGGCATCCGCGCCTTGGCCGCGGTTTCCAGCGCCAGGCGCAGGACCGCCTCGGGATCCTGGCCAGCCGCCGAGCCTTCCACCGTCACGTAGCCGAGCAGCTCGCGCGGATAGCTTTCGTTGTTGACGCTCTGCTCCTGGCGCAGAGTTTCGTCGATGATGCAGTAGATGCCGGGTTCGGGAAAGACCATCAGCAGGTCCTCGCGATAGGCTGGCTGGAGCACCGTCGAATCGCGCCTGGAGACCGCCCCGCGGGTCAGGCCGTCGCCGGCGATGGCGAACTGCGCCAGGGGCTCGCCGGTGCAAGCCTTCTCGATGAAGCGCTGGCGCGCCTCCCGGCTCTTGCCCGCCGCGACGAGATTCTGGGACGGATCGAGCTTGCGAAAGCTCAGGCGGATGGTGTCGCGCACGCCGGTGTGGATGAGGCGCCAGCGCTCGACTGTGCCGGCCTGGGCATCGACCACGTAGGGCTCGACCAGACCGTTGATCGCGGTGCGCCGGCCGGAGTGGTTCCACAGGGTGTTGACGAGGCTGCCGTCCACGAGGATGACGCCGAATTGATCGTAATTCTCGATCATGCCGACGTCACCCTCGGCGCAGATCCACTTGCCGTCGGCGTCCTTCTTGATGTTGCCGTCCTGGTTGCGGCAGGCGTAGGCGATCTGTTGGAGGAGCAGGGTGCGCTCGGGGAAGGGCTGGCCATTCGGCGTGATCAGCAGGGTATCGATGTCGCCATGGGCCAGACTGCCGTCGGCCTTGGCCTTTGGCAGACGGTCGCCACGAATGATCAGTGGGCCGGCCATGCCCGAGGAGACCTGCAGCGCGATCGAGCCGTGCAGGTGCGGGTGGTACCAGAAAGTGCCGGCCGGATGCTCGGCCGGTATGTTGAATTCGTATTGGAAGTCGGTCTGCGGATCGATCTTCAGCAGCACGTTGTCGGAGTTGCCGGACGGGCTCACCCACAGGCCGTGGGTATGTATGTTGGTACTGTTGAAGCAGTGCGGTACGTTGTGGTCATGATGGGAAGATGTGGGGCAGCTCGGATCATCCGCCGGCAATTCATTGCGCAGGGTGAGGTGGATGATGTCGCCCGGACGGAGTTCCACTTTGGGGGCGATATAGGGAATCTGCGGGGTGGCCGCCTCGCCCTGGTAGGCGCGCAGACGCACGGCGTCGTGCTGCTCTGTGTCAGGGTTGTAGATGCTGCCGTCGACGTAGCGGATGGCAAGCTCGTAGAAGAGCTCCGGGCTGGCGTCGGATGTCCGTTGGCGTGCGGTGGCGAGGCGTGAGCCCGGCGCCCCCGGCTCTTGAGGCGCGACGTGCAGGACAGCTGCCGGCGGTTCGCGGACGATGCGCGAGGCCGGTATCTGCGGAGCGGCGGAGTTGGTCTGGCTGGCAAGGCCGAGTGCGAGGGTCGAGGAAAGGGCGAGCAGGCGCCCTGAGCTGACGCGAGTCATGTGCGATGGTCTCTGGTGTTTTTCTGGTTGAGTACCGCAATCGCACGTCCGGCCGTCGGGCAAGCCCGCCGGCCGGCAGGTGCCCAACGGCGGCTTCCTGCCTCGGAGAAGTCGGTTATCGCAAGGTTTTCATGGAACGGAGTGCCCGCTACTGCCTGGAATACCCGTCCTGCAGCGGCTTGGCGAGGCTGTTCGAAGTCTAGTGGAGCGGCCGGGGCTTTCCCTGGAACTCGACGAAAGGCAGGGGCTTTGCCGGCCGGGAGGCGTCCCCAACGAAAAAGGGGCCACTCGGGCCCCGTTTCCTGTGCTGCGCCTGCGGCCTACTGACCGGGGATGTCCTTGCTCAGGTGCACCGGCTCCGCCCGCGCGCTGCGCATGCGGATGTTCAGCGCCTCCACCGCCAGCGAGAAGGCCATGGCGAAGTAGACGTAACCCTTCGGCACGTGCACCTCGAAGCTCTCGGCAATCAGCACGGTGCCGACCACGATGAGGAACGACAGGGCGAGCAGCTTGAGGCTCGGGTGCTTGTCGATGAAGTCGCTGATGGTGCCGGAGGCGGCCATCATCACCAGCACGGCGACGATGATCGCGGCGACCATCACCGGCACCTGAGAGACCATGCCGACTGCGGTGATCACCGAGTCCAGGGAGAACACGATATCGATGATGGCGATCTGGATGATGGTGCCGATGAACTGGCCGCCGCCCCTGGGGGTTTCGTTGGTCTCATCCTCGCCTTCCAGGCTGTGGAAGATCTCGGTGCTGCTTTTCCACAGCAGGAACAGGCCGCCGAAGAACAGGATCAGGTCGCGCCCGGAGATGCCCTGGCCGAAGACCTGGAAGAGATCGGCGGTCAGGCCCATCACCCAGGAGATCGACAGCAGCAGGAGAATGCGCGTGACCATCGCCAGCGCCAGGCCGAACAGCCGGGTACGGGCCTGCATCTCCTTCGGCATGCGGCCGACGAGGATGGAGATCATGATGATGTTGTCGATGCCGAGCACGATCTCCAGTGCGGTCAGGGTAAGGAAGGCAACCCAGATCTCCGGGTTGGTCAGCCAGTCCATAAGGGGTCCTCTAATCGTCGGTTGAACGCTCGGCAGCCTGCGGGCTGCCGAGCGTGGGATTCTGTACGCCGCAGCGTGAAATTTTCGTCAGTGCGCCGTTCAGTTGCCGGCTAGCGGAATGACACCCATTGCCAGCGCGGCGAGCATCATCACCACACAGATCAGCGTGGCCAGCTTCAGGGCGAAGCGCTGCAGGTCGCCGAACTCGATCTTCGCCAGGCCTATCAGCAGGTAGGTGGAGGGCACCAGCGGGCTGAGCAGGTGCACCGGCTGGCCGATGATCGAGGCGCGCGCCATTTCCACCGGGGAGATGCCGTACTGCGCGGCGGCTTCGGTGAGCACCGGCAGTACGCCGTAGTAGAAGGCGTCGTTGGACATGAAGAAGGTGAACGGCATGCTCACCAGCGCGGTCACCACGGCCAGATAGGGGCCCATGGATTCCGGAATCATCGCCAGCAGGCTCTTCGACATGGCGTCGACCATCCCGGTGCCGGAGAGGATGCCGGTGAAGATGCCGGCGGCAAAGATCAGCCCGATCACCGCCAGCACGTTGCCGGAATGCGCGGCGATGCGCTCCTTCTGCTCCTTGAGGCAGGGATAGTTGATGATCAGGGCGATGCTGAAGGCGATCATGAACAGCACCGGCAGCGGCAGCACGCCGGCGATCAGCGTGCCCATCAGCCCCAGGGTCAGCATGGCGTTGATCAACAGGAGCTTCGGCCGGCGCGCCTCGGGATACTGGGAGACGCTGACCTCGGAATGGTCTTCCGAGCCGTCGTCCAGGTGCAGCACGCCCAGGCGCGTGCGCTCGCGCTTGCCGTAGAGGTAGGCCATGCCCAGCAGGGCGACCACGGCGGCCGCCATGGCCGGGATCATCGGCACGAAGACGTCCGACGGGTCGACGTGCAGGGCGCTGGCGGCGCGGGCAGTGGGGCCGCCCCAGGGGGTCATGTTCATGATCCCGCCGGCGAGGATGATCAGTCCGGCCATGACTACCGGGCTCATGCCGATGCGGCTGTACAGCGGCAGCAAGGCGGCGACGCAGATCATGTAGGTGGTGGAGCCGTCGCCGTCCATGGAAACGATCAGCGCCAGCGCGGCGGTGCCGACGGTCACCCGCAGCGGGTCACCCTTGACCATGCGCAGGATGAAGCGCACCGGCGGGTCGAACAGCCCCGAGTCGATCATCAAGGCGAAGTAGAGGATGGCGAACATCAGCATCACCCCGGTCGGGGCGAGCTTGGTGATGCCCTGCAGCATCATCGGGCCGATATCGCCGGCGAAACCGCCGAACACGGCGAACAGCACCGGGACGATGATGAGCGCGACCAGCGCCGAGAGGCGCTGGGTCATGATCAGGTACATGAAGGTCAAGACCTTCGAGAAGCCGAGGAAAGTCAGCATGACGAGTACTCCGGAAGTGGGGGACGAACTGCGTGGCCTGAAGGTCAGCGCAGGGAGGTCGACGGGCTGGGCGACGGCTGGGCGTGGTCGGACAAACGAAGGATGGGGTGCATGGCAATCTCCACTAATTGTTTTTGTCTAGCGGGCCGGTCGGATGCCGGCTCTGGCCGTGGATGCTACGCAGCCAAACTTTCATCGAGCTTTCGTCGGCGAGGCGCGCTGCTCGAGAAGTGGATTTCAGGGTTTTCGGGGATGTCTGCCGACAACAGCGCCGTCGGCCCGGCGGCCCGGCGTTCCCGCATCCACCGTCCTCGATTTCTCGCGATGACATCGACGCCGCCGGCAGCGACAAGCGCGAGTGGGAGCGCGACTTCCGCGTCGACTACAGGGTGCAGGATGGCCTGTTCAAGGGTATCAGTCTGTCTTGGCTCAATGCCGCGGCCCCTGGCAACGACAGCCGCGACCTGAACGAGAACCGCCTGGTTGTCAGCTATACCTGCCGCCGCGCGAGGCGGCGCCCGGCAGCTTACTCGAGCGCCCCGCGCACGACCGCGGCGACACGTTCGACGTCTTCGTCGGGTATCTCCGGATAGATCGGCAGCGACAGGCAGCGTTCCGCGACCGATTCCGCAACCGGCAGGGAAAGCCCGGCGCCGTACGCTGCGAAGGCGGGCTGGCGGTGGAGAGGCACCGGATAATGGATGGTGCATTCGATGCCGGCACCGGCGAGCGCCTCCATCACTCGCTCGCGTGCAGTGCACAGCACCGTGTACTGGTGATAGACGTGCTCGCCGTGCTCATCCTCCTGGGGAGTCTCCAGCGGCAGCCCGGCCAGCAACGCGTCGTAGCGATGCGCGATGCGCCGGCGCCCGGCGTTGAAGCGGTCGATGTGGCGCAGCTTGACGCGGAGGATCGCGGCCTGGATCTCGTCCAGGCGACTGTTGAAGCCGATCAGGTCGTGGTGGTAGCGCGCCACCGCGCCGTGATTGCGCAGAGCCCTCAGCCTGTCGGCCATTGCCGGGCAGGAGGTGGTCACCAGCCCGCCGTCCCCGTAGCAGCCGAGGTTCTTGCTGGGAAAGAAGCTGAAGCATCCGAACGCGCCGATGGCGCCCGTGTGCCGTCCTTGTACGCGCGCGCCGAAGGACTGCGCGCAATCCTCCACCAAGAGGATCCCGCGCGCCGCACACAGCTCGCCGAGCGCGGCCATGTCGGCGGGTCGGCCGAAGAGATGCACGGGAATGACCGCCGCCGTGCGCGGCGTCAGGGCAGCTTCCACCCGCGCCACGTCGATGTTGAGGCTGTGCGGGTCGATGTCGACGAACACCGGCGTGGCCCCCGCCTGAACCACGGCTTCCGCGGTCGCGGCGAAGGTAAACGCCGTGGTGATCACCTCGGCGCCTGGCCCAATACCCGCCGCGGTGAGCGCGAGCTGCAGCGCATCGGTGCCCGACGCGCACCCGACGGCGTGGGCGGCGCCCAGATAGGCGGCCACCTCCTGCTCGAACCGCCGCACGTTGGGGCCGAGCACGAAGCGGCCCTCCTGGAGCACGCCCGCGATTGCGCCGTCGATCTCGTCTTTGAGGCTCGCATACTGGCTCTTGAGATCGACCATCGGGATGGTTCGTGTCATCGGTATGATGTCCGCATGGCCATTCAAGTGGGGTTGCCGAGCTGCTGCGTGTTGTCCTCTATCAGCCGGGCGATGCGGATCGCCGTTGCGAGCGCCTGCTGCCCCTCTTCGCCGGAAACGGCGACCGGCGTGCCATGCTGCACGGAACGCAGGAATGCCGCGATCTGGGAGCGTAGCGCGTCGTGCTCGTCGAATGAGCGCTCCTCGCAGACGATTCGCTCGCCCCCGCTCGCCGCGTGGCCGTGCAGACGGCATTCGGCCAGGCGCCGGTGCTGGAAGTCGATGGAGAGGTAGGCATTGCGCAGGAAGAGGCGCATCTTGCGCTCGGTCTTCGTGCTCACCCGGCTGGAGGTGATGTTCGCGACGCAGCCGCTGCAGAATTCGAGGCGGGCGTTGGCGATGTCGATCGATTGCGAGAGCACCTTGGCACCGCTCGCCTGGACCGTGCGCAGCGGTGAACGCACCACGTTCAGGATAATGTCGAGGTCGTGGATCATGAGGTCCAGCACGACGTCCACGTCGGTGGCTCGGGACTTGTACGGTGACAGGCGGTGGGCCTCGATGAAGAGCGGCTCCATCTTCCGGTCGGCCAGTTCCGCGAGTGCCGCATTGAAGCGCTCCAGGTGTCCCACTTGAAACACCACGTCTCGCCTGCGGGCGACCCGGTTGAGCTCGGCGGCCTCTTCGAGGTTGCTGGCGATGGGCTTCTCCAGCAGCACGTGCGTGTCATGTTCCAGAAACGCCCGGGCCACTTCGAAATGCTGCGCCGTAGGCACGGCGATGCTAACTGCCTCGACCCGCCCGAGCAGCACCTTGTAGTCCGTCACCGCCTCGCAACCGCATTCGGCCGCCACGTGCGCCGCCCTGTCGCGGTCCCGGTCGGCCACCGCGACGAGCGCGGCGTTGGTGGCCGCGGCGTACTTCTGGGCGTGAAACCTGCCGATATGGCCCACCCCCACGACCGCGCAGCGAGTGACTGACATCCTGTATCCTCACGTTGCCCGAGCCGCCAAAGCCCCGCGCCGGAAGGGACGCGCCCCCGTCGCTTCGTCCCTTTGGGGATGGCGCTAGGACCAATTCCAATGAAGTGGAGCGGCTGCGATGCTCCTTGCGCTGCGCATAGCCGTCTCGGCCGGAGTCGCTCGCTGCCTGTTTTCCATCACTCTAGTCGGCGGGTGCGGGCAGGGCAATCTCGCTATGAACCTTCTGCCCCAAACAGCAACTGTGTTCGGTACTGCGCATTGGTGCAGGCCCGCATGCGCAGCCTGCCGACGCTCAGCTTGCTGCGGTCGCTCTGTCATATCAGGTTCAGGGCCGCCCGACAGACTCAGTACGTAGTCGGCCTTGGCCGCACAGATCCAGCTGCTTCATCAGCTCCGGCAGGGCGGTGATTTCGTTGGCCTTGCCGGGCACCTCGTGCTGGGCCAGCACCAATCTGGCCTGGGTCGCGAAGGTGCTCATCAGGTGTACGGCGCTGCCGTTCCGGTGCGAGCCGCGCAGGATCTTGCCGTCGAAGGCGATATGCCGGTCGGATGCCGGCTCTGGAGGGGCTGCTACGTAGCCAAACTTTTCAGCGAGCTTTCGTCGGCAGGGTGTGCTGATCGTGGCGTGAGCGTCAGGCTTTGGGGCGGGAAGCGCTGGGTGGCAGCTCCGCTTCGCGGCGCCGGACGACGGCCTCGAAGAGCACCGAACAGGGCACTCCCGAGTCGGGATCGAGCGGCTCGAGAAGCGCCTCGAGCTGCAGGCCGGCCTCGCTCAGCAGGGCGATCCAGGCGCCCAGGGGACGGAAGTACCAGGGCGCGGCGCGGCCGAAGGCGCCGGAGCAGCCGGCCCAGGAGCCGGCGCGCCAGCCTTCGGCATAGCCCTGCTGCGCCGCGCCGAGCGGATGCAGCGTCTGGATCAGCAGGGCGCCGCCAGGGCGCAGGAGCTGCGGGACGCGCATGAGCACCCCGCGGGTCGACTGGTCGGCAAGCAGGGAAAAGTTGCATACCACGACATCCACCGGAGCGAGCGGCGCGCCGGCGGCCAGCGCCTGGTAGCTCAGTTCCTCGTAGGCCCCGGGAGCGGACGCCCGGGCCTTGTCGAGCAGTGCCGGCACCGCGTCGATCCCGTGCACCTCGATGCCGTCGGCGGCCAGGGCCCGGGCCAGCCAGCCCTCGCCGCAACCGATGTCGAGCAAGGTCGCCGGCGCGCGCCGGCGCACCGCCGAGAGGATGGCCGCGTTGGTGACTTTGATCCGGCTGGCGATCCTGCCGGCGCGAACGGCCTCGGCCCAGGCTTCGGCGTTTTCCTGCCAGACATCGAGGATCAGATCTTCTTCAGGCGGGATTGTCATGGGCTATCTCTAAAAGTGCTGGCGGACCTCAAGTCCTCAAGGGGGTATGAAAGCTTGCGTGGCTAGGATGTGCCGAAAGGCACATCCTAGCAGGCCATCCGAGCCGATCCGGCATGCCTCCCCCAGGAAATCCTACGCAGTGGTAGCGATTTCTCTACAACAACAAAGGAAGCCACTGTATGCCGTGCATTACGCCCGTCGTTTACGTATCCGCTGCTCCGAACCGCCCGTCCTCGCCACGAGGTTTCCCCGTCGACGGTTCCTAGTCGTCCCGACTGCCGCCTTTCAACCTGCTGCCGATTCCTTTTGCGAGCTGTGCCCCGCCGGACCGGTGCGCCCTGGTCATGGCCCGCGCCATGTCGGACGCCGCCGTCCAGGCCGCGCAGCCCGTCATCCATCCAAGAGATACAAGATGCACAAGACTCCACTCACCCTGAGCGTGACCCTGTCCTCGCTGGGGGCGGCCCTGGCCATGCCCTCGGCCGAGGCGGCCTTTCTCGAGGACAGCAAGGCCACGCTCAAGCTGCGCAGCTTCTACATCAACCAGGGCACCCGCAACCAGGACGGCCCCAAGGTGGAGGAGTGGGGCCAGGGCTTCATCCTCGACTACAAGTCCGGCTTCACCGAGGGGCCGATCGGCTTCGGCCTCGACCTGACGGGCCAGTACGCCATCCGCCTGGATGCCGGCGGGCGCGAGGGCAAGTCGGACATCGACCGCAGCCCCGGTTCGGTCTTCCCGCTGGAGAGCAACGGCAAGTCGACCCGCGACTTCAGCCGGCTCCGGGGTGACCGCCAAGGTGCGCTTCTCCAAGACCGAGGCGCACCTCGGCACCCTGATGCCCAAGCTGCCGGTGCTGAGCTACACCGATGGGCGCCTGCTGCCGCAGATGTTCCACGGCGCCCAGATCACCTCCAACGAGATCAAGAACCTGACCCTGATCGCCGGCAAGATCGAGCACTCCACCGAGCGCAACTCCAGCAACACCGACAGCCTGTCGATCGCCGGCGCCAGCAACGAGTTCTACTACGGCGGCGCCGACTACAAGGTCACCGACGACCTATTAAAAAGGCGTGCCATGTGAAAAGCGGGAGAGTTTATGAGCCAAATGGTCTTACTTTTCACGTAGCGCAACGTTTTAGCGGCTGTTTTGAAGGGGGGGCAGCAGCCGCTTGAATTTTTCACAACCTCTGAGGCATTCCCTCAGCACCACGTAGGCGAAAAGCCGCCATCTGGCCGAGCGCTTGTGGCGGAATTTCGCCAATTTCCGGCCGCTTGCCTGGGTCGCATCCTTTTGATGTCACGCTGCCGGTACGCCGCGACAACTCGGTGAGGCGCTCTGCACCGCGGCTTTCCGTCGGCCATCCAGGTTGAGCAAGTGGCCAGTGCAGCCGTTACGGCATGCGGGTTGCTGTGGAGTCGTTCAGCGAGCACGCAGGTTGCCGAAGGCCGTCGGCCCGTGGCAACTGCCTCGCCGAAGCCGCCGCCAGGCGGCTCGATCATCACAACGAACGACAAAACAATAAGGAATCGTTCATGTTCAGGTTGACCGCCAAAGTCTCCCATCTGCACCCCCTGCATCGGTCTTGCCGCCCTCATTCAGACGGCCTCGACGCTTCGTCATTTCCCTCCCGAGCGTTCCACCCGACTCGGGCTGTTCGATCCCCCCAGTCTGGCCTCTAGCGGCCGTTGCCAGACCAGAAATCCCGCTGAAAGGCTCGACCGCCAGACTCCGGCGCAAGCCACTTGTCGGCAGGACCCCATGGCTCGATCCGCCAGGAAGCGACCGGGAAACCCCGCGCGGTAGCGGTTTCCCCATGACAACAAGAACCACCGCGCATCATCCATCCAGGAGATAAAACCAACATGCACAAGACTCCAAGTATCCGGAGCGTGGCCCTGTCCACGCTGGGAGCATTGGCCATTCCTTCCGTTTGCCATGCAGACTTCATCGAGGACAGCAAGGCCACCTTCAGCCTGAAGAACTTCTACTTCAACCAGGACAGCCGCAACGAGGAGGGCGCCGGCACGCCCCGCTCCGACGAGTGGGGCCAGGCCTTCTTCCTCGACTACAAGTCCGGCTTCACCGAAGGCCAGGTCGGCTTCGGTCTCGACGTGCTGGCCATGCACGCCATCCGCCTCGACGGCGGCGGCCGCTCCGGCAAGGCGGACAGCGATCGCACGCCGGGGGCGCTCTTCCCCCTGGAAAGCAACGGCAAGGGCAAGACCGATTTCGGCCGGGTCGGCG
Organism: Azotobacter armeniacus; assembly: GCF_054779355.1. Taxonomy (NCBI): domain Bacteria; kingdom Pseudomonadati; phylum Pseudomonadota; class Gammaproteobacteria; order Pseudomonadales; family Pseudomonadaceae; genus Azotobacter; species Azotobacter armeniacus. The sequence goes on along the minus strand of NZ_BAAGYK010000033.1, from coordinate 125,098 downwards.
TGACCGGCAAGATACGCTTCTCCAAGACCGAGGCCCGCCTGGGCACCCTGATGCCCAAGCTGCCGGTCATCACCTACAACGACGGGCGCCTGCTGCCGCAGATGTTCCACGGCGCACAGATCACCTCCAACGAGATCAAGGACCTGACCCTGGTCGCAGGCAAGATCGAGCATTCCACGGAGCGTAACTCCAGCGATAGCCACGGCCTGTCCATCGCTGGCGCGAACAACCGCAAGACCGGCCAGTTCAGCAACGAGTTCTATTACGGCGGCGCCGACTACAAGGCCACCAAGGACCTGACGCTGCAGTACTACTACGGCAACCTGCGCGACTTCTACAAGCAGCACTTCTTCGGCCTGACCCACAACTGGGCGCTGCCGGTGGGCTCGCTGAAGTCCGACCTGCGCTACTTCTACAGCGACTCCGACGGCAAGAACGAGAGCGCCTCCGGACGTGCCGAGGGCTACAGGAGCGCCGGCGCCTCCGGCAGCAGTGGCGAGGTCGACAACAACCTGTGGAGCGCCCTGTTCACCTACAGCCTGGGCGGCCACGCGCTGAGCGCCGGCTACCAGAAGGTCACCGGCAACAGCGACTTCCCGCACATCAACCTGGGCAGCGGGCGTACCCTGCACCTGATCACCAACGGCCAGATGGGCAAGTTCGCCAGCGCCGGCGAGAACACCTGGGTGGTCGGCCACACCTATGACTTCGCCGCGATCGGCGTGCCGGGGCTGAAGACCAAGCTGATTTACTTCAGCGGTGACGACATCGATGCCGCCGGCAGCGACAGGAGGGAGTGGGAGCGTGACTTCCGCGTGGACTACACGGTGCAGAACGGCCTGTTCAAGGGCGTCGGTCTCTCCTGGCTCAACGCCATGTGGCGCGGCAACGATGCCCGGGACCTGGATGAAAACCGCCTGATCGTCAGCTACAGCATTCCGCTGCTCTGACAGTCGCAGGGCTGGAACTGCAGGGAAGCGGTTTCAAGCCCTCCAGGCGCCTTCCGCCGGGCCTCGTGAATAAACACACCCTCGGCATACCTCGGATGGCCTGCGCAATCAGGTCGAAAACCTCCTGCCACCGCGCCAGCCCCGGCACGCCACGCTGCCCAGGCGGCCCGAAGCCGTGTCATTCCCCGCTCAGCTCTCTCGACGGTTGCGAAACCCTTGCCGTGCGGCGGCATGCGCTGCGCCGTCCCGTCACCGCCCGAACCGGGGCGCTACTGCAGGTCGATCCCAGCGAGCCGGACAGATCTCGCTGCGCTCTGGCCAACAGGTGCCAGACTGAGAGAGCCCGCTGAAAGGCCCGACCGCCAGGCTCTGGCGCAAGGCACCTGTCGGCAGGTCCCATGGGCCGATCCGGCAAACCGCGACCGGGAAATCCTGCGCAGCGGTAGCGGTTCCCCCATGGCGGCGAGAATCACAGTGCATCATCCATCCAGGAGGGAGCAACGATGTACAAGACTCCAGTCACGCGGAACGCCGCCCTGTCCACGCTAGGGGTGGCATTGGCCATTCCTTCCGTTTGCCATGCAGACTTCATCGAGGACAGCAAGGCTACGCTCAGCTTCAAGAACTTCTACATCAACCAGGACGTTCGCAATGAGGACCGTCCCCGGTCGGAGGAGTGGGGCCAGGCCTTCTTCCTCGACTACAAGTCCGGCTTCACCGAAGGGAAGGTCGGCTTCGGCCTGGATGTGCTGGCGATGCACGGCATCCGCCTGGACGGCGGCGGGCGCGAGGGCAAGCCGGGTATCGAGCGTACTCCGGGCTCGGTCTTCCCCCTGGAAAGCAACGGCAAGGCCAAGACCGACTTCGGCCGGGTCGGCGTGACCGGCAAGATGCGTTTCTCCAAGACCGTGGCCGAGCTGGGCACCCTGCGGCCCAGGATGCCGGTTCTGATCGCCAACGACGGCCGTCTGCTGCCGCAGCTCTTCCAGGGCGGACAGATCACCTCCAACGAGATCAAGGACCTGACCCTGATCGCCGGCAAGATCGAGCACTCCACCGAGCGTAACTCCAGCGACAGCTTCCCTCTCTCCATCTCCGGCGCCAACAGTGGCCCCAATGCCCAGTTCAGCAACGAGTTCTACTACGGCGGCGCCGACTACAAGCTCACCAAGGACCTGCTGCTGCAGTACTACTACGGCAGCCTGGACGACTTCTACGAGCAGCACTTCCTCGGTCTGATCCACGACTGGCAGCTGCCGGTGGGCTCGCTGAAGACCGACCTGCGCTATTTCAACAGCGACTCCGACGGCAAGAACGAGGGCGCCTCCGGGCGCGCCGAAGGCTACGTCAGCAGCGGCTACTGGAGTCCCGGCTCGTCGAGCCGCGGCGAGGTCGACAACCACCTGTGGAGCGCCCAGTTCACCTATACCCTGGGTGGCCACGAATTGAAGGCCGGCTACCAGAAGATCAGCGGCAACAGCGACTTCCCGCACCTCTACAAGGGCAGCGGCCGCACCCTGTACCTGATCACCAACGCCCAGATCGGCAAGTTCGTCAGCGCCGGCGAGAACACCTGGGTGGCCGGCTATTCCTATGACTTCGGCACGATCGGCATCGCCGGGCTGAAGACCAGCCTGATCTACTTCAGCGGCGACGACATCGATGCCGACGGCAGCGACAGGAGGGAGTGGGAGCGCAACTTCCGCGTCGATTACGTGGTGCAGGACGGTACCTTCAAGGGCCTTGGCTTCACTTGGCGCAACGCCGCGTTGCGCGGCAACGATACCGCCGACCGCGACGACAACCGCCTGATCGTCACCTATAGCCTTCCGCTGTTGTGAAGGGCAGGGTGCCGGAACCGCCGGCCGGCGGTTCCGGCGCTGGGGGACGCGGCACCGATCGGCCGCCGCAGCATTTGACAGGCCATTTTTCGTGTACTTACGTTGACGTAAAGGTAATAGCCCCGAATCGACCATGTCCAAGGTTTACAGCATTTCCGAGCTGGCCCGCGAGCTGGACGTCACTACCCGCACCATCCGCTTCTACGAGGAGCAGGGCATGCTCGCCCCCGAGCGGCGCGGTCAGGAGCGCATCTACACGGCGCGCGACCGGGTCACCCTCAAGCTGATCCTGCGCGGCAAGCGCATCGGCTTCTCGCTGGCCGAATGCAAGGAGCTGATCGGCATGTACGACCCGCGCGGTGGCAACCTCAGGCAGCTGGAGCGCTTCCTGGAGAAGATCGCCGAACGCCGCCGCCAGCTCGAGCTGCAGCTGCTGGACATCCAGCAGCTGCAGCTCGAACTGGATACCGCCGAGGAGCGCTGCCGGAGCGCGCTCGCCACCGCCCGCGGCCGGCCCCAGGAAAGCTGAACCCAGGCACGCGAACAAGTACAAGACAGGAGACTGGACCATGAGCAACCTGCCCGGACTGAATTTCTTCCTCGGCGAGGAAATCGACATGCTGCGCGATTCGGTGGCGGGCTTCGCCGCCCGGGAGATCGCCCCGCGCGCCGCCGAAGCCGACCGCACCGACCAGTTCCCCGTGGACCTGTGGCGCAAGTTCGGCGACCTGGGTCTGCTCGGCCTGACCGTCAGCGAGGAGTACGGCGGCGCCGGCATGGGCTATCTGGCGCACATGATCGCCATGGAGGAACTCTCCCGCGCCTCCGGGGCGATCGCCCTGTCCTACGGCGCGCACTCCAACCTGTGCGTCAACCAGATCCACCGCAACGGCACGGCGGCGCAGAAGGAGCGCTTCCTGCCCAAGCTGATCTCCGGCGAGCACATCGGCGCCCTGGCGATGAGCGAGTCCAACGCCGGCTCCGACGTGGTTTCCATGCAGCTGCGCGCCGACAGGAAGGGCGACCGCTATGTGCTTAACGGCACCAAGATGTGGATCACCAACGGCCCGGACTGCGATGTGCTGGTGGTCTACGCCAAGACCGACCCGGCTGCCGGCGCGCGGGGCATCACTGCCTTCATCCTGGAGACGGACAGCCCCGGCTTCTCGGTGGCGCAGAAGCTCGACAAGCTCGGCATGCGCGGCTCGCACACCGGCGAACTGGTGTTTCAGGACGTGGAGATCCCCGCGGAAAACGTGCTCGGCCAAGTGGGCGAGGGTGTCCGGGTGCTGATGAGCGGCCTGGACTACGAGCGCGCCGTGCTCGCCGGCGGGCCGCTGGGCCTGATGCAGGCGGCGATGGACGTGGTGGTGCCCTACATCCACGACCGCAGGCAGTTCGGCCAGGCCATCGGCGAGTTCCAGCTGATCCAGGCCAAGGTCGCCGACATGTACACCACGCTGCAGGCCTGCCGCGCCTATCTCTATGCGGTCGGCAGGCAGCTCGACGCGCTGGGCTCCGGGCACGTGCGCCAGGTGCGCAAGGACTGCGCCGGGGTGATCCTCTACTGCGCCGAGAAGGCCACCTGGCTGGCCGGCGAGGCGATCCAGATCCTCGGCGGCAACGGCTACGTCAACGACTACCCGACCGGCCGGCTGTGGCGCGACGCCAAACTCTACGAGATCGGCGCCGGCACCAGCGAGATCCGCCGCATGCTGATCGGCCGCGAGCTGTTCGACGAAACGCGCTGAAACCCATCGACCCACTTGATGGTGCCCACGCTCCTGCGTGGGCACCCCCGGACGGACGCTCAGCGTCCCCAAGCGCCACTCCCACGCAGGAGCGTGGGAGCGATCAGATCAGTGGAGCTAGCCCCATGGCCATCCTGCAAACCCAGCTCGACACCCGTTCGCCGGAGTTCGCCGTCAGCAGCGCGGCCATGCGCGAACAGGTCGACCACCTGCGCACCCTGCTCGGGCGCATTCGCGAAGGCGGCGGCGCCAAGGCCCAGGCGCGCCACACCGCGCGCGGCAAGCTGCTGCCGCGCGAGCGCATCGACCGCCTGCTCGATCCCGGCTCGCCGTTCCTCGAAATCGGCCAATTGGCGGCCTTCGACGTCTACGACGAGGAGGTGCCGGCCGCCGGGGTGATCGCCGGCATTGGCCGCATCGAGGGCGTCGAGTGCATGGTCATCGCCAACGACGCCACGGTGAAGGGCGGCACCTATTACCCGCTGACGGTGAAGAAGCATCTGCGCGCCCAGACCATCGCCCGCGAGAACCGCCTGCCGTGCCTCTATCTGGTCGACTCCGGCGGCGCCAACCTGCCGCGCCAGGACGAGGTGTTTCCCGACCGCGAGCACTTCGGGCGGATCTTCTTCAACCAGGCGAACATGAGCGCGCTGGGCATTCCGCAGATCGCCGTGGTGATGGGTTCCTGCACCGCCGGCGGGGCCTACGTGCCGACGATGGCCGATGAGACCATCATGGTGCGCAACCAGGCGACCATTTTCCTCGCCGGCCCGCCACTGGTGAAGGCCGCCACCGGCGCGGTGGTCAGCGCCGAGGAGCTTGGCGGGGCCGACGTGCACTGCCGGACCTCCGGGGTGGCCGACCACTATGCCGAGAGCGACGAACATGCGTTAGCCATCGCCCGGCGCTGCGTGGCCAATCTCAACTGGCGCAAGCAGGGCTGCCTGAAGAGCCGCGCGCCGCTGCCGCCGCGCTATTCCGCCGAGGAGCTGTATGGGGTGATCCCGGCCGATGCCAAGCAGCCGTTCGATGTGCGCGAGGTGATCGCCCGCCTGGTCGACGGCAGCGCGTTCGACGAGTTCAAGGCGCTGTTCGGCACCACCCTGGTCTGCGGCTTCGCCCACCTGCACGGCTATCCGCTGGCGATCCTCGCCAACAACGGCATCCTGTTCTCCGAGGCCGCGCAGAAGGGTGCGCACTTCATCGAACTGGCCTGCCAGCGCGGTATTCCGCTGCTGTTTCTGCAGAACATCACCGGCTTCATGGTCGGCCAGAAGTACGAGGCCGGCGGCATCGCCAAGCACGGCGCCAAGCTGGTCACCGCGGTGGCCTGCGCCCAGGTGCCGAAGTTCACCGTGATCATCGGTGGCAGCTTCGGCGCCGGCAATTACGGCATGTGCGGCCGCGCCTACGATCCGCGCTTCCTGTGGATGTGGCCGAATGCGCGGATCGGCGTGATGGGCGCCCAGCAGGCGGCCGGCGTGCTGGTGCAGGTCAAGCGCGAGCAGGCCGAGCGCGCCGGGCAGAGCTTCTCTGCCGAGGAGGAGGAAGCGATCAAGCAGCCGATCGTCGAGCAGTACGAGCGCCAGGCCCATGCCTTCTATTCCAGCGCCCGGCTGTGGGACGACGGGGTGATCGATCCCGTGCAGACCCGCGAGGTGCTGGCGCTGGCGCTGTCTGCTGCACTCAATGCGCCCATCGAGCCGACCACCTTCGGCGTGTTCCGTATGTAAAGCCTTGGCTCCCCTCTCCCGCGCGCGGGAGAGGGGCCGGGGGAGAGGGAAAGAAACCATGACTGACTTCACCACCGTGCAGCTCGACTTCGACCCGCGCGGCTTCGCCATCCTGTGGCTGGATCGCGCCGACAAGAACAACGCCTTCGACGCCGCGATGATCGGCGAGCTGATCATCGCCCTCGATGCGGTGAAGGATCGCCCCCGGCTGCGCTTCCTCGTCCTGCGCGGGCGCGGCAGGCACTTCAGCGCCGGCGCCGACCTGGCCTGGATGCGCGAGGCTGCCGAACTGGACTACAACGCCAACCTCGCCGACGCCCAGGCCCTGGCCGAGCTGATGTACAACCTCTACCACCTCAGGCTGCCGACCCTGGCCGTGGTGCAGGGCGCCGCCTACGGTGGCGCGCTGGGTCTGGTCGCCTGCTGCGACATCGCCATCGGTGCCCATGATGCGCAGTTCTCCCTGTCCGAGGTGCGCATCGGCCTCGCCCCGGCGGTGATCAGCCCGTTCGTGGTGCAGGCCATCGGCGAGCGCGCCGCACGCCGCTATGCATTGAGCGCCGAGCGCTTCGACGGCGCGCGCGCCCGCGAGCTGGGCCTGCTCGCCGAGTGCTACCCGGCCGCCGAGCTGGATACCGCCCTCGAGCAGTGGATCGCCACCCTGCTGCAGAATGGCCCGCAGGCGATGAAGGCGACCAAGGACCTGCTGCGCGAAGTCGGCAGCGGCGCGCTCAGCCCGGCCCTGCGCCGCTACACCGAAAGCACCATCGCCCGCATCCGGGTCAGTGCGGAAGGGCAGGAGGGGCTGCGTGCCTTCCTGGAAAAACGCGCCCCCGCCTGGCAGGAGCAACATTCATGAGCCCTCACATCGACACCCTGCTTGTGGCCAACCGCGGCGAGATCGCCTGCCGGGTGATGCGCACTGCCAGGGTTCTGGGCATTCGCAGCGTGGCCGTGCACAGCGCCATCGACCGCCATGCCCGCCATGTGCGCGAGGCCGACCTGGCGGTGGATCTGGGCGGTGCCAGGCCGGCGGAGAATTATCTGCAGGTGGACAAGATCATCGCCGCGGCCCGCGAGACCGGTGCCCAGGCCATCCATCCGGGCTACGGCTTCCTTTCCGAAAACGCCGACTTCGCCCGCGCCTGCGAGGCCGCCGGGCTGCTGTTCCTCGGCCCGCCGGCCTCGGCCATCGAGGCCATGGGCAGCAAGGCGGCGGCCAAGGCGCTGATGGAGGAGGCCGGCGTGCCGCTGGTGCCCGGCTACCACGGCGAGGCCCAGGATTACGAAACCTTCCGCGCCGCCGCCGAGACGATCAGCTATCCAGTATTGCTGAAACCCGCTGCCGGCGGCGGTGGCAAGGGCATGAAGCGGATCGAGCGCGAGGCCGAGCTGGCCGAGGCCCTGGAGTCCGCCCGGCGCGAAGCCCAGGCGGCCTTCGGCGATGCGCGCATGCTGGTGGAGAAGTACGTGGAGAAGCCGCGCCATGTGGAGATCCAGGTGTTCGCCGACCGTCACGGCAACTGCCTGTATCTCAACGAGCGCGACTGCTCGATCCAGCGCCGCCACCAGAAGGTGGTCGAGGAGGCGCCGGCGCCGGGCCTGTCGCCCGCGCTGCGCCGGGCCATGGGCGAGGCGGCGGTGCGCGCGGCCCGGGCCATCGGCTACGTCGGCGCCGGCACCGTGGAGTTCCTTCTGGATGCGCGCGGCGAGTTCTTCTTCATGGAGATGAATACCCGCCTGCAGGTCGAGCACCCGGTCACCGAGGCGATCACCGGCCTCGACCTGGTCGCCTGGCAGATCCGCGTGGCCCGCGGCGAGCCGCTGCCGATCACGCAGGATGACGTCCCGCTCGACGGCCACGCCATCGAGGTTCGCCTCTACGCCGAGGACCCCGAGCACGACTTCCTGCCCGCCAGCGGCCGGCTCGCGTTGTACCGCGAGCCGGCCGCAGGTCCGGGACGCCGGGTCGACAGCGGGGTGGCCGAGGGCGATGCGGTGTCGCCGTTCTACGATCCTATGCTGGCCAAGCTGATCGCCTGGGGCGAGAACCGCGAGGAAGCGCGTCAGCGCCTCCTGGCCATGCTCGCGGAAACCGCCGTCGGCGGTGTGCGCAGTAATCTTGCCTTCCTGCGTCGCGTGCTGGCCCATCCGGCCTTCGCCGTTGCGGAGCTGGACACCGGCTTCATCGCCCGTCATCAGGGCGAGCTGTTGTCGGAGCCGCAGGAACTGCCGGAAGCCTTCTGGCAGCTGGCCGCCAGCGCCTTCGTGCAGAGCGAGGCGCCGCGCCGGCGCGAGGACGATCCGTACTCGCCGTGGGCGGCCCGCTCCGGCTGGCGCGCCGGCCTGCCGGCGGAGATCGACCTGCTGCTGCGCTGCGCCGACGCGCAGCGGATGGTACGTCTACGCCCGAACGGCACGCCGCAGGCCAGCCTGCATGGCGAGCAGCTTTGGGTGGAGCAGGCGGGCGTGTGCCGGCAGCATCTGGCGCTGCGCCGTGGCGACAGCCTGTACCTGGAATGGAGCGGCGAGTTGCATGCTATCACCCGCGTCGACCCGCTCACCGAAGCCGCGGCCGCTCACCAGACCCACGGCGGCCTGATCGCGCCGATGAACGGCAGCATCGTCCGCGTGCTGGTGGAGGCCGGCCAGCAGGTCGAGGCGGGGGCCCCGCTGGTGGTGCTGGAGGCGATGAAGATGGAGCACAGCATCCGCGCCCCGCAGGCCGGGGTGGTCAAGGGCCTGTACTGCCGCGAGGGCGAGCTGGTCAGCGAGGGCTCGGTGCTGGTGGAGCTGGAGGAGGCCTGAGGCTGGCCATCGCGTAGGGTGGACAACGGCGCAGCCTTGTCCACCGGCGCACGGGCTCGACGGTGGGCAATCGCTGCGCGAGTTGCCCACCCTACCAGACTGAGGCTGGACGACTGGTGGAAAACCGGCGCAGCGGTTTTCCATCATTCCTTATATTTCGGTGGAAAAAGCCTGCGGCCGTTTTCCACCCTACGCAGAGGTTATGCCATGTCACTGCCCCCCCACGTCCGCCTGGTCGAAGTCGGCCCGCGCGATGGCCTGCAGAACGAGAAACAGCCGATCGGCGTGGCCGACAAGGTGCGTCTGGTCGACGATCTGACTGCCGCCGGCCTGGAATACGTCGAAGCCGGCAGCTTCGTCTCGCCCAAGTGGGTGCCGCAGATGGCCGGCAGTGCCGAGGTGTTCGCGCAGATTCGGCGCAAGCCCAGCGTCGTCTACGCTGCGCTGACCCCCAACCTCAAGGGTTTCGAGGCCGCCCTGGAGGCCGGCGTGAAGGAAGTGGCGGTGTTCGCCGCCGCCTCCGAGAGCTTCTCGCAGAAGAACATCAACTGCTCCATCGCCGAGAGCCTCGCGCGCTTCGTGCCGGTGATGGACGCCGCCCGCGCGCAGGGCATCCGCGTGCGCGGCTATGTGTCCTGCGTGCTCGGCTGCCCCTACGAGGGCGAGGTGGCGCCGCAGCAGGTCGCCCGCGTCGCCTGCGAGCTGTTCGACATGGGCTGCTACGAGGTCTCGCTGGGCGACACCATCGGCACCGGCACCGCCGGCAAGACCCGCACCCTGTTCGAGGTCGTGGGCCGCGACATCCCCCGCGACAGGTTGGCCGGGCATTTTCACGACACCTACGGCCAGGCGCTGGCGAACCTCTATGCGAGCCTGCTGGAAGGCATCGCCGTGTTCGACAGCTCGGTCGCCGGCCTGGGCGGCTGCCCCTACGCCAGGGGCGCCAGCGGCAACGTGGCCAGCGAGGACGTGCTCTACCTGCTCGACGGCCTGGGCATCCACACCGGCATCGACCTCGACCGGCTGATCGCCGCCGGCGAGCGCATCTGCCAGGTGCTCGGCCGGGACAACGGCTCGCGCGTCGCTTGCGCGCGGCGCGTAGGTTGAAAAACGACTGCAGGTCTTTCTACCAGCGGCAGCGTGATCAAGACCGATCCAGCCGGGTCCGGAGTAGCCCGGTTGGCTGCGCGGTTCAATCCCGCACGGACAGATCCCCGGCCCTGCCGATCCCCAGCCGCCCGCTACAGAGGCGGAACACCGGCCCCGCCAGAAACAGCACCAGCAGCAGGCGCAGCACCTGCATCGCGGTGACCAGCGGCACCAGCAGGTTCAGCGCCTCGGCGGTCAGGCTCATCTCGGCGATGCCGCCGGGCACCATGCCGAGCAGCAGGGCGCGCGCATCCAGGCCTGAGGCCCAGCTCATCAGCAGGGCGATGGGCACCGCGAGGAGGATCGCCGCGAGGGTCGCCAGCAGGGTGCGCAGCATGAACGCCGGGGCGCGGCGGAAGAACGAGCGGTCGAAATAACAGCCCAGGGTGCTGCCCACCAGCCACTGGCCGAACTCGCCGGCGCCGGCCGGCAGGCCGAGGTGCAGGTCGAAGGCGACGCTGTACAGGATGCTGACCAGCAGGGCGCCCAGTTGCCAGGCGTTGGGGAAGCGCCAGCGCTGGAAGGCCAGCGCGGCCAGCCAGCCGAGGGCGAACAGCAGGGCCAGCCAGGCGGCGTCGGGGCCGGGGTGGGCGACGGTGATCGTCTGCCCGCCGGCGAACAGCCAGGCATAGGTGGCAGGGATGCCGAGCAGCACCAGGGTCATCCGCAGGCTCTGGGCGGCGGCCACCTGCTGCAGGACGGCGCCGTGCCGACTGCCCAGGTTGACCATCTCGTTGGCGCCGCCGGGCATGCTGGCGAAGTAGGCGGTGGCGAAGCTTTCCCCGTAGCGCCGGTGCAGGGTGATGCCGAGGGTGCAGGTGAGCAGGGTCAGCAGGGTGCCGAGCAGCACCAGGCCGAGGTGGGCGAGGATCTGCTCCAGCACCGCCTGGTTGAAGTGCAGGCCGATACCGATGCCGAGGATCCATTGGCCGGCCTTGACGCCATGGGGCATGGCGACGGTCAGGCAGCCCAGGCAGCGCAGTGTCGCGACGCCGAGCAGCGCTCCGATCATCCAGGGCAGGGGCCAGCCCATCAACTGGGCGAGCCAGCCGCCGAGGGCGCCGGCCAGCGGGCTGAGGATCCAGGGTCGGCAGCGGACAGGCAGGCCCGCGAGGAACGGGGGGAGTCCGAGGGTCACGGCAAGGCCTCGTGCGGGGGCGACGGCGCGCGGCGCCAGGGCCGGCGGCGCGTCGCGGGGTGGGGGAGCGGGAGGGGCCCGGACGGGGCCGGGAAGGCGGGTGCCGGCGGCCGGCTCAGCGGATCAGGTCGAAGTCCCGGGCCATTTCCCGGTAGAGGGCAACCCTCTGCCGGACATGGGCCTCCAGGGCGTCGCCGGTCAGGGCGTAGGGGAACAGCTCGTAACGGTCGCGCAGGTCGGCGAAGTCCTCGGAGGCGAGCAGGTGGTCGAAGGCGTTCTTCCACCAGGCGTAGTCGGCATCGCTCACCTTCGGCCCCATGTAGAAGCCGCGCAGCACCGGCCAGACCACGTCGTAGCCCTGCTCGCGGGCGGTGGGGATGGCGGCCATCGCCGGCTCGTCCAGGCGCTGTTCGGAGAACACCGCGAGCAGGCGGATGGCGCCGCTGTTCAGGTGCGGCATGGAGTCGGAAATGTCGGTGCTGCCCACGTGGACGTGGCCGCCGACCAGCGCCGTCGAAATTTCCCCGCCGCCCTCCAGGGCGACGTAGTGCAGCTCGCGCGGAGCGATGCCGGCCAGCCGGGCGAGCAGGGCGAGCTGCATCCAGTCCTGGCTGCCGATGGTGCCCGACGTGCCGATCACCACCGAACCCGGGTCTTTGCGCAGCGCCGCGAGCAGATCGTCGAGCGTCTGGTAGGGCGAGTCGGCGCGCACCGCCAGGGCGCCGTAGCTGGTGCCGATCACCGCCAGCCAGCGCACGGCGGTTTCGTCGAAGCGGCCGAACTTGCCCAAGGCGAGGTTCAGCAGCGAGCCGCTGGAGAAGGCGACCAGGGTGCCGGGCTCGGCCGGTCGCTGCGCGACTATGGTGTTGTAGGCCACCGCGCCGACGCCGCCCGGCATGTAGGAGAGGTGCAGCGGCTGGTGGGTCAGCCCGGCCTCCTGCAGTGCCTGGCGCGCCAGCTTGCAGACCAGGTCGAAACCGCCGCCCGGCGCGGCGGGGGCGATGCATTCCGGGGAGACGGGCTCGGCGGCCCGGGCGCTGCACAGCAGCAGCACGGCAGCCGCCAGCAGGACACGACGGATCGATGGGCCCATGGATGTATCCTCCGCTGCGGGTCATGCGCAGGCGCTCGCCCGGGCCGGGGCATGGCCGGGCGCCGGCAGGCACAGGATACAGGGACAAGGGCGGTGATGCAGGGCGGCGGACGTGGAGCGGAGAGGGGAAGAGCAGGGCATGCGGGGGAATTCCATCTTTGTTGTCGTCGCCGGCCGCGGGAGTGCGGCTGGCGATCTTGGCATCCGAGCCTAGTGCGGCAGGCTTTCTCCAGGCTTTCAGCCGGCGTGCGGGCCGCCCCGGGTGAAGTCCGGGCGACCCGCAGGCGGTCATTCCGGCAGGGCGACCGGCTCGACCTGACGGCGGGCGGCGCGGCGGCGCCAGATGCGCAGCAGCGGCAGGGCCAGCATCAGCACCGCCAGCGCCCAGGTGCCCTGGGCGATGCCGCTCGACCAGAGGATGCCCAGCTCGCCGTTGGAGATCGACAGGGCGCGGCGCAGGTTCTGCTCCATGTGGCCGCCGAGGATGAAGCCGAGCAGCAGCGGCGACAGCGGGAAGTCGAGCTTGCGCAGGACGTAGCCGAGGATGCCCACCGCGACCATCAGCAGCAGGTCGAAGGTGGTGGCGTGCACGGCATAGACGCCGATGGAGGTGATGATGGCGATCAGCGGCACCAGCGCCCAGTTCGGCACGGCGAGGATGCGGGTGAACACCTTGATCATCGGCACGTTGAGCACGAGCAGCATCAGGTTGGCGACGAACAGCGAGGCGATCAGGCCCCAGACCAGCTCCGGCTCGTTCTGGAACAGCAGGGGGCCGGGGGTGATGTTGTACAGCGTCAGCGCGCCGATCATTACCGCCGTGGTCCCCGAGCCAGGCACGCCGAGGGTCAGCATCGGCACCATGGCGCCGCAGCAGGAGGCGCCGATGGCGGTTTCCGGGGCGGCCAGGCCGCGGATGTCGCCTTTGCCGAACTGGCCGTCGGCGCCGGCCATGCGCTTCTCGGTCATGTAGGCGAGGGCGCTGGCCAGGGTAGCGCCGGCGCCGGGCAGCACGCCGACGATGAAGCCGCCGATGCCGCAGCGCAGGTTGAGCAGGAACACCCGGCGCGCCTCGTTGAAATTGAACAGCATGCGCCCGGTGGTCTTGACCGCCTGCTGGCCGTGGTGGGTCTTCTCCAGCAGCAGGAGGATCTCGCTGACCGAGAACAGCCCGAGCACCAGGACCACGAACTGGATGCCGTCGGCGACGTGGATGCTGTCGAAGGTGAAGCGGTACACGCCGCTGTTGGCGTCGATCCCCACGCAGGACAGAAAGAGTCCGAGCAGCGCGGCGACCAGGGTCTTCATCGGCTTGTCACCGGCCATTCCGGCCATTGCCACGATGGCCAGGACCATCAGCACGAAGTACTCGGCCGGGCCGAAGGCGATCGCCCACTTGGCCAGCATCGGGGCGAACAGCACCATGCCGCAGGTGGCGATGAAGGCGCCGAGGAAGGAGCTCCAGGCCGACAGCGACAGGGCGACCCCGGCCAAGCCCTGGCGGGCCATGGGATAGCCGTCCAGGGTGGTCATCAGGGTAGAGGCCTCGCCCGGGATGTTGAGCAGGATCGAGGAGATCCGCCCGCCGTATTCGCAGCCGAGGTAGACCGCGGCCAGGAGGATCAGCGCCGACTCCGGCGGCAGGCCGAAGGCGAAGGCCACCGGGATCAGCAGGGCCACGCCGTTGATCGGGCCGAGGCCCGGCAGCAGGCCGACCACGGTGCCGACCACGGTGCCGATCAGGGCGATCAGCAGGTTGCTCGGGGTCAGCGCGACGCCGAAGCCTTGCATCAGGAAGTTGAGGGTGTCCATGTCAGATCTCCAGGCCGGCGAAGATGCCGAGCGGCAGGGGCACGTCGAGCAGGCGGTCGAACAGCAGGTAGAGGCCGACCGCCAGCGCGGCACCGAGGCCGAGACTGGGCAGCCAGCGGCCGCCGTAGAGCCGGGCGAAGCACAGCCCGGTCAGGGTGCTGGCGGGAATGAAGCCGAGCGGCTCGAAGGCCAGGGCAAAGCCCAGCAGCAGGGCGATGCACAGGCCCACTTTGCTCAGGGTCTGCGCGTTGGGCGGCGGCTCGTCGGGGTCGTGCTCCAGCGGCGTGGGATGGATCAGCAGGTAGACCAGGCCGGCGGCCAGGAGCCCCAGCATCAGCAGGGGAAAGGCCCGCGGCCCGACCGGCTCGTAGGCGAACGGCGCCTGGTAGGCGGAACCGATGTAGATCATGGCCAGCACGGGCACGAGCCAGGCGGCCAGGAACAGGCGTTGCAGCAGCATGATGGCGTCCTCGGGCGAAGACCCCGGCGGGGGCTTCGCCGCTCGAATCACTGGGTGAGGCCGAATTCCCGGGCCAGCTCGCGGAAGCGGGCGACTTCCTTCGTCACGTGGGCCTGCAGCTCGGGACCGGTCATGGCGAAGGGGAACAGCTCGCGCTGGTCGCGCAGGCGGGCGAAGTCCTCGGAGGCGAGCAGGCGGTCGAAGGAGTCCTTCCACCAGGCGTAGTCGGCGTCGCTCACCTTGGGTCCCAGGTAGTAGCCACGGATCACTGGCCAGACCACGTCGTAGCCCTGTTCGCGGGCGGTGGGAATGCCGGCCATCGCAGGCTCATCCAGGCGCTGCTCGGACAGCACCGCGAGGATGCGCATGCCGCCGCTCTCCACATGGACCATGGAGTCGGAGATATCGGTGCTGGCCACCTGGATGTGCCCGCCGAGCAGCGCGGTGGCGATCTCGCCGCCGCCCTCCATGGCCACGTAGCGCATCTTGCGCGGATCGACGCCGACAGCCTTGGCGAACAGGGCGGTCTGCATCCAGTCCTGGCTGCCGACGGTGCCGCCCGAGCCGATCACTACCTGTTCGGGGTTCTCCTTGAGCGCGGCGGCCAGGTCGGCGAGGGTCTTGTAGGGCGAGTCGGCGCGCACGGCGATGGCGCCGTAGCTGGTGCCGACCGCCGCCAGCCACTTCACGGCGTTCTCGTCGAAGCGGCCGAACTTGCCCTGAGCGATGTTGAGCAGCGAGCCACTGGAGAAGGCAGTCAGGGTGCCGGGGTCGGCCGGGCGCTGGGCGACGATGGTGTTGTAGGCCACCGCGCCGACGCCGCCCGGCATGTAGGTGACGCGCATCGGCTTCTCCAGCAGCTTCGCGTCGACCAGCGCGCTCTGCACCAGCTTGCAGGTGAGGTCGAAACCGCCGCCGGGGGCGGCCGGGGCGATGCATTCGGGACGCCGGGGCTCGGCGCTCAGCGGAGCGGACAGCAGCACGGCCGAGCCGGCCGCCAGCAGGGTGTTGCGCAGCGATGGGCGCATGGAGGTTTTCCTCTGGTTTGTTGTTGTTGTCGCAGGAAATGCGGTTTCAGACGGACGGGCAGGCTGTCGCGGGCGGGCGCCGGCGGCGGGCACGAGCCAGGAGAAAGGCGGTCTGGAGCGGGCGGGCGCGCAGGGGCGCCACCGGGGCGAACGGGGTGCGGGACATAACAGTGGTTTCCATTGTTGTTGTTGTCGGGTAGCCGCATCACTGCACGGCGGCTGCCGGGGCGAGGCTCGTCCGTGGTGGTTTGGCGGACCCGGCGAGCGACTCTGAGAGCTATCTTAGAGAGCCAAGCTTTCGCCAAGCTTTCGCCGGTGATCCCCGCTGATCAATCTGGCTTCGTGCCTGTACACTGGCCGGTATTCCCCCAGCCTGCGGAGACCGGCATGCGAATTCTATTGGTCGAGGATCACGCCCCGCTGGCCGACAGCGTGGCCCAGGCGCTCCGCGCGGCGGGGCTGACCGTGGACGTCCTGCACGACGGGGTGGCCGCCGACCTGGCGCTGTCCAGCGAGGATTTCACTCTGGTGGTGCTCGACGTGGGGCTGCCCCGGCTCGACGGCTTCGAGGTGCTGGCCCGCCTGCGCGAGCGTGGCAACCGGGTGCCGGTGCTGATGCTCACCGCCCGCGCCGAGGTCAAGGACCGGGTGCAGGGGCTGAACCTCGGCGCCGACGACTACCTGGCCAAGCCCTTCGAGCTGACCGAGCTGGAAGCGCGGGTCAAGGCCCTGCTGCGGCGCAGCGTGCTCGGCGGCGAGCGCCAGCAGCGCTGCGGCGAGCTGGTCTACGACCTGGCCACCAGCCGCTTCAGCCTGGCCGGCGAGCCGCTGAGCCTGACCGCCCGCGAGCAGGCCGTGTTGAGCGCGCTGATCGCCCGGCCGGGGCGGGTGATGAGCAAGGAGCAGCTGGCCTCCCAGGTGTTCGGCCTGGACGACGAGGTCAGTCCCGAGGCCATCGAGATCTACATCCACCGCCTGCGCCGCAAGCTGGAGGCGAGCGCGGTGCGCATCGTGACCTTCCGCGGCCTCGGCTACCTGCTGGAGGCGCGCGGTGAATGAGCCGGCCGGCGGCATCCGCGTCGACGGCAGCCTGCGCGGCCGCCTGCTGCGGCGCATGGCCGGGCTGCTGGCGGTGCTGCTGGCGATCAGCGGACTGACTGCCTACTACAACGGCCGCCAGGCCGCCGACCGGGCCTACGACCGCACCCTGCTGGCCTCGGCGCGGAGCATCGCCGCCGGACTCTCCGAAACCGACGGCAGCCTGCGCGCGGATATCCCCTATCTGGCCCTGGACAGCTTCGCCTTCGACAGCGCCGGGCGCATCTACTACCAGGTGCTGGACATCCACGGCCAGCTGCTGTCCGGCTACGAGAACCTCCCCGGGGCGCCGGTGGACACCCTGCTGACCCGCGACTACCCGGCCCTGGCGCGCTTCTACGACGCGCACTACCGGGGCCAGAGCGTGCGGGTGGTCAGCCTGCAGCAGCCGGTCAGCGAAACCACGCTCAGCGGCATGGCGGAAATCCGCGTGGCCGAGACCGAGGAGGCCCGCGAGCGCATGGCCCGCGGCCTGCTCGTCGACACCCTGCTGCGCATGGGCCTGCAGGCGGTCGGCGCCATGGCCCTGGCCTGGTTCGTGGTGACCGCCGCGCTGCGCCCGCTGGAGCGCCTGCGCCAGGCAGTGGAGGAGCGCTCCCCGGAGGACCTGCGGCCCTTGCCGAGGGTCACGGTGCAGCGCGAACTGCTGCCGCTGGTCTCCGCTCTGAACCTGTTCACCGGCCGCCTGCGCCACCTCCTGGAGCGCCAGTCGCAGTTCATCGCCGACGCCGCCCACGAGCTGCGCACGCCGCTGGCGGCACTCAAGGCGCGCCTCGAGCTGGGCCTGCGCGAGCGCGACCCGGACGCCTGGTACCGCACCCTGGAGGAGGCCCGGCAGAACGGCGACCGGCTGTCCCACCTGGCCAACCAACTGCTCTCCTGGGCGCGGATCGAAAGCAGCGCCCAGGCGATTGCCGAGGGCGGCGCCGAGCCGGTCGAGCTGGGCAGTCTGTGCCGCGAACTGGGCCTGGCCCTGGCGCCCCTGGCACACGCCCGCGGCGTGGCGCTGGCCTTCGAGGGGCACGGTGAGGTCTGGGTGACGGGCGAGCCTACGCTGCTCAACGAACTGCTCAGCAACCTGGTGGACAACGCCCTGGCGCATACCCCGCCGGGCGGCAACGTGATCCTGCGGGTAGCCGCGCCCGCCGTGCTGGAGGTGGAGGACGACGGCCCGGGCATCCCGGAGAGCGCCCGGCAGAGGGTCTTCGAGCGCTTCCAGCGGCTCGACCCGCAGCGCGGCGGCGCCGGGCTGGGGCTGGCGATCGTCGGCGAGATCTGCCGGGCGCACCAGGCGGCCATCCGGCTGCTGGATGGGGCCAGTGGAGGGCTGCGGGTGCGGATCGAGTTTCCGCCAGTGAGAGGGGAGGATTTTTCGTAGAGGGCTTTAACAGTTTGATTGAAGCACCATCATAGCTCTGCAATGCTATCCAATATGGATAGATTAGTAAGCATTGGTGAAGCCGCCAAGGCGCTGGGCGTGTCGATCACGACGCTGCGCCGCTGGGAGGCATCGGGCAAACTGGTTGCCGAGCACACGGCAGGCGGCCACCGCCGCTACGACCTCGCCAAACTGAAGCCTGAGCTGTTCCGTTCGGAGGCCGAGGCCTGCCGCAGGACGGTGGCCTACGCTCGCGTTTCCAGCCACGACCAGAAGGACGACCTGGAGCGCCAGAAGCAGGCGCTGGAGCTGTACTGCGCCCGCCAGGGCTGGACGTTCGAGGTGATCGCCGACCTGGGCTCCGGCATGAACTACCAGAAGAAAGGGCTCAAGCGCCTGCTGGAATCCATCATCGAGGGGCAGGTCGGGCGACTGGTCATCACCCACAAGGATCGCCTGCTGCGCTTCGGTGCTGAACTGGTGTTCGCCATCTGCGAGGCGAAGAGCGTCGAGGTGGTCATCCTGAACCAGGGTGAGGACACTACCTTCGAGGAGGATCTGGCCAAGGATGTGCTGGAGATCAGCACCGTATTCAGCGCCCGGCTGTACGGCTCCCGCAGCCGCAAGAACCAGAAGCTGCTCGATGGCGTGAAAAAAGCGGTGGAGGACGCGCAGTCGTGATCCTCGCCCACAAGATCGCCCTCGATCCCCACAACGCACAGGCGACCTACTTCGCCCGTGCGGCGGGCGTGGCGCGCTTCGCGTTCAACTGGGCGCTGGTGGAATGGGGGCGGCAGTACGAGGCGCACAAGGCCGACCCGGCGCAACCCAAGCCGTCGCAGGCCGCGCTGCGCCGCCAGCTCAACGCCATCAAGCGCGAGCAGTTCCCCTGGATGCTCGAAGTCACCAAGAACGCCCCGCAGATGGCCATCATCCAGCTCGGGGAGGCATTCAAGAATTTCTTCGCCGGCCGGGCCAAGCACCCCCGGTTCCGCCGTAAAGGCATGCACGACCGCTTCACCCTGACCAACGATCAGTTCGCTCTCGACGGCTGCCGCATCCGCATCCCCAATCTCGGCTGGGTGCGGATGCGGGAGGCGTTGCGCTTCTCCGGCAAGATCCTCTCGGCCACGATTTCCCGCGTGGCTGACCGCTGGTTCGCCAGCATCACCGTGGATACCCAGGACCTGACCCACCTGCCCAAAGCCGAAAACCAAGGCGTGGTCGGTGTGGATCTGGGGGTGTCCACGCTGGCCACGCTCACGACGGGCGAGGTGATCGCCGGGCCGAAGGCGCATGCCGTCCTGCTCAAGCGCCTGCGTCGGCTGTCGCGCAGCCTGAGTCGCAAGCAGAAGGGGTCGGCCAACAGCAAGAAGGCCCGCGCCCGGCTGGCCCGCCTGCACGCCCGGATCGCCAACATCCGCCAGGACGCCCTGCACCAGCTCACCACGAGTCTGACCCGCCGATTTCCGGTGATCGGCATCGAGGACTTGAACGTGGCCGGGATGTTGAAGAACCGCGGGCTGGCACGCGCCATCGCGGACATGGGGTTCTTCGAGTTCCGCCGCCAGCTCGACTACAAGAGCGAGATGCGCGGTGGCGAGGTGGTGGTGGCGGATCGCTGGTTCGCCAGCAGCAAGACCTGCTCGTGCTGCGGGCATGTGCGGGAGAGCCTGCCGTTGGCGGTGCGTACCTGGACGTGCCCAGACTGCCAGACCCGGCACGACCGGGACGGCAACGCGGCAATCAATCTGAAGCATTACACCGTGAGTTCCACGGTGTCAGCCTGTGGAGGGGAAGGCGCTGGCCCTGGCGGCAACGCCAGGGTGAAACCGGCCCCGTCGAAGCAGGAAGTTAGCAAAAAGCTACCTATGGGTAGCTTTGGATAGGTCTAACAGAACGGAATAGGCACGTTTCTCGGGTGCATGACGAAACGCTTTCCTCAGCCCCACCGACAGATTCTGCCTTTCACGGTGGGTCACTTTTGTCAGTCGCGCCTGCCCGGCCGGGACAAAAGTAACCAAAAACGCTTGCCCCTATCATCCGGCCCTGCGCTTCGCTCCGGATTCCCTCCGTCGCCGCCCCAGGGGCCCGCTGCGAAGGGCCATCCATGGCCCTCGCAGCTCTCGCGGCATCCATGCCGCTCGACCCCTTGCGCGATGACTCCGCTCGGCCTCCTGAAAGGGGCGTTCGGCGCTGCCTGTTGGTCTCTGCATGAAGAGCAAAAGCAAGGCTGCAGCCAGCTTGCTTTTAGGCTTTCCGCCCAACCTTCAGCTCACTCCCCTGTCCCGTCAGGAGGCCGAGTGCCGGAGCGAGGGAACCCGTAATGGAGCGCAGCGCAGTGAAGGGCCGGATGTCTGGTGCCCTTCTTCCTTGGTTCCTTTCTTCTTGGGCAAGCAAGAAGAAAGGAACTCGCCGTGCAAGGCGAAACCTGTCGCTCGTGCCGAGGAAAGCGCTTCGTCCGCACACCCAGTGCTCGGGCCAACAAGCCCAACTCAATCGTTCCTGGTCAGTTGATGCTATACCCCCGCCCACTCAGACAAGCCCCCAACGCCCGCCGGTGGTAGTAGTCCGCCGTGGCCACCGCCGGCGCCTGGCTCGCGGTGGACGGGTCGAAACCACTCTGGTTGACCGCCCAGCGATGGCACTTATAACTAACGGTCGCGCGCCTGCTGGTCCTGGCTCTGCCCGGCCGACGGATAGGCGATCACCGTAGCTGCCGGCCGGCAGCGCCGGGACCGCGGGCGGCGGCTGGACTACCACGTACTGCTTGCGGTCGACACTCCACCGGTAGTAGGTGCCAGCGGCGAGGAAGTACAGGATGCTGCCCGACCCACACCTCGCGGGCGAAGTCCGGCAGGCCGTGGCCAGGGCCGCTTACACCGGCTCGCGCATCGCCTGCTGAAGCGTCCCGTTGGTGCTTCGCTTGCTATGCTGGGGGCGTCCGTCACGACTGGCCACCCTGGCCGGATTCGAGGAGACCCGGTGCTTGCTCCCCTACGCTTGCGTTTCTTCTGGCTCGCCCTGCTGTCGCTGGCTATCGTCGGCGGATGGCTCTGGCGCAGCTGGCGGGGCCCCGAGCTGCCCGGCTATCGTCTAGAGTTGCGGCCGCTGGTGCAGCGGGTGGTGGCCAGCGGTGAGGTGGGCAGCCAGTCCGTCGCCCAGGTCGGCAGCGAGATCACCGGGGTGGTAATGGCCCGGCACGTGCGCGAGGGCGATGCAGTGCATGCCGGCGACCTGCTGCTTGAACTGCGCGACGACGAGCAGCGGGCCCGCGTGCGCGAGGCCGAGGCGGCGCTGGAGCAACTGCTGCATTCCACCCGCCCGCAGGCCGAGGCGCTGTTGCGCGAAACCCAGACCAACCTGGAGCAGGCGCGCCGCGAGCGGGAGCGCCGCGACATCCTCTCCGAGCGCCGGGTGATCGCCGCCGAGGAGCGCGAGCAGGCGCGCCGCGCCGAGACGGCCGCGCGGGTGGCCCACGAGCGTGCGCGCCTTGCCGCGGCGGCCCTCTCCGAAGGCGGCAGCGAGGAGCAGGTGCTGCGCCAGCGCCTGGAGGCGGCCCGCGTGGAACTGTCGCGCACACGTATTCACGCCCAGGTCGACGGCATCGTGCAGACCCGGGCGGTGGAGCCGGGCGATCTGGTGCAGCCGGGCCGCACCCTGCTGGAGATCGCCCGCGCAGGCGGCCGCGAGATCCTCCTGCCGCTGGACGAGAAGGACCTGGCGCCGGTCGTGCCCGGGCAGCTCGCCCGGGTGGTGGCCGACGCCTATCCCGAGCGGATCCTCGCCGCCCGGGTCAGCTACCTGGCCCCGGCCGTGGATACCAGTCGCGGCACCCTCGACGTGCATCTGGACCTGCTCGAGGCGGCCGATTTCCTGCGCCAGGGCATGACGGTGTCGGTGAACATCGAGACCGGCCGCCGCGAGCAGGCGCTGGTGCTGCCCAACGATGCCGTGCAGGGGCGCGACGGCTCGCGTGGCGAGGTGCTGCGCCTGCAGGACGACCGGGTGGAGCGAGTGCCGGTACGTCTGGGGTTGCGCGGCACCGCGCTCAGTGAAGTGCTCGAGGGCCTGGCGCCCGGCGACCGGGTGCTGGCCGTGGCGGCCGAGGAAGGCCGGCGCGTGCGCTGGCGCGAGCAGCCGTTGCCCCTGGGCCGGGCGGACTGATGGCGATGGGCCTGGCCGGGTCGCTGTGGCTCGAATGGAAGATCGCCCTGCGCTTTCTCCTCGACAACTACCTGCAGACCCTGCTGATCCTGGTCGGGATCACTGTTGGTTGTGCAGTGATCGTATTCATCACCGCGCTGGTCACCGGGCTGCAGAGCAACGTCATCGCGCGCACCCTGGGTACCCAGGCGCACATCCGCATGCTGCCGCCGGACGAGGTCAACCGCGTCCTGCCCGCCCCGCCTGGGGTGGTTGCCCTCGACCTGGAAAACCCGCGGCCGCAACGCCTGCGTTCGATCAGCAACTGGCAGGACGTGCGCGACGTGCTCGACCGGGAGCCCAGCATCCTCGCCGTGTCGCCGGTGGTCAGCGGTCCGGCCATGGGCCGGCGCGGCGTGGCGCGGGCCTCCGTCTCCCTGCTGGGCATCGATCCCGAGCGCTACCAGCGCGTGGTGCCGGTGGCCGACGACCTGATCGCCGGGCGTTTCGAGGTCGGCGTCGGGCATGCCGTGATCGGCAAGGAGCTGGCCGGCGACCTGGGCCTGGACCTGGGCGACAAGCTGCGCCTGGATGCCGGCGAGGGGCGCGAGGCGATCGTCGACATCACTGGCATTTTCGAGCTCGGCGTGCGCGAGCTGGATGCCCGCCACGTCTACCTGGATCTCAAGCAGGCGCAGACCCTGCTCGACCTGCCCGGCGCGGTGACGGTGATCGACACCAAGGTCGGCGACATCTTCGCCGCCGAGGACATCGCCGTGCGCCTGGCCCGGCTCACCGGGCTGAAGGCCGAGAGCTGGATGGCCACCAACGGCGAGCTGCTCAATGCGCTGCGCTCGCAGACCATGACCACCCAGATGATCCGTATCTTCGTCGGCCTCTCGGTGGCCTTCGGCATCGCCAGCGTGCTGGCGGTGAGCGTGGTCCAGCGCACCCGCGAGATCGGCATCCTGCGCGCCATGGGCAGTCCGCGCGGGCAGATCCTGCGGGTCTTCCTGATCCAGGGCGGGCTGCTCGGGCTGCTCGGCTCGGGGGTAGGCGGGGCGCTGGCCTGGGTCTTGGTGCAGGCCTTCAACCGCTTCGGCGCGCGGCTGTTCGAGATCCTGGTCGAGCCGACCCTGATTCCCGGCGCCATGGCGGTGGCGACCCTCACCGGCGTGCTCGCCGCCGCCGTGCCGGCGCGCCGCGCCGCCCGCTACGACCCGGCGGTGGCGATCCGTTATGTCTGAGTCCGTGAACGGCCCCAGCGAGGTGCTGCGCCTGGCCGGCGTGCGCAAGGTCTACAACCCCGGCACGCCGCAGGAGAGCGAGGTGCTGCACGGCATCGACCTGCGTCTGGAACGCGGCGAGCTGACCGCGCTGATCGGTCCGTCCGGCTCGGGCAAGAGCACCCTGCTCAACGTCATCGGCCTGCTCGACAGCCCGACCGCCGGCGAGCTCTACCTGCAGGGCCGGGCGACCCGCGAGCTGGACGACGCGGCACGCACCCGCCTGCGCAACCAGGCGATCGGCTTCGTCTTCCAGTTCCACCACCTGATCCCGGCCTTCAGCGTGCTGGACAACGTGCTGATGCCGCTGATGATCCGCCACGGCAAGCCCGGTGCCGAGGACATCGACCGCGCTCGCGGTCTCCTGGCCGAGGTCGGGCTCGAGGGCTTCGCCGGGAAGAAGGCCACCGAGCTGTCCGGCGGCCAGCAGCAGCGCGTCGCCATCGCCCGCGCGTTGGTCAGCCACCCGGCCCTGCTGCTGGCCGACGAGCCGACCGGTAACCTGGATACCCATACCGCGGAAAACGTCTTCGAACTGTTCCGCCGCTTCAACGCGCAGTTCGGCTGCGCGGTGCTGGTGGTCACCCACGACCCGCGCCTGGCGGCTGGCTGCGCCCGTACGGTCGAGCTGGTGGATGGGCGGATCGTCAGCGACCTGCGTGAGCAGTCCGACCCAGCCTCTGCCGCGCAGTAGCAGGTCGAGCGAAACCGAAGAGCCGAGGGGGGACCAGCGATCCTGTATACCCGGCCAGCCAACGAGACTCCCCGCAGCCATGTATGGGTGGATGCAACCCGCCAGCAACCTGCTTCGTCAGTTGATGCTGTACCCCCGCCTGCTCAGACAGGCCCCCAGCGCCCGCCGGTAGTCGTCCGCAGTGGCAGCCGCCGGTGTCTGGCTCGTGGTGGACGGATCGAAGCCGCTCTGGTTGACCGCCCAGCGATGCTCTCGCAATGGTCGCGTGCCTGCTGGTCCTGGCTCTGCCCGCCCTACGGGTAGGCGATCGCCTCGTGGCTGCTGGCCGGCAGCGCCGGGGCCGCGGGCGGCGGCTGGACCACCACGTACTGCTTGCAGTCGGCATTTCACAGTAGAAAGGGCTGTCAGAGCAGGGTAAAGGATGGGTAAGGGAGAGAGTGTGTATTTGTAGTGGAGTGGGCAC
The DNA here is from genome assembly GCF_054779355.1 of Azotobacter armeniacus. Taxonomy (NCBI): domain Bacteria; kingdom Pseudomonadati; phylum Pseudomonadota; class Gammaproteobacteria; order Pseudomonadales; family Pseudomonadaceae; genus Azotobacter; species Azotobacter armeniacus. The sequence continues at coordinate 100,270 of NZ_BAAGYK010000033.1, read as the reverse complement.
TGGGGTTGGTGTCAGGACGATTGCTGCTCCATCAGTCCTTTCGCCGCATCCATGCGGCTCAACCAGCTGGACAGCCCCGAAACCCGGCACCACCGTCTCCGCTGGCGCCGGGAGCGTTCGAACGGATCTCCGCTTGCCTCGACGGCTCTGCGTTCCGCGCTCGAATTCAATCGAAAGGGTGCGTGAGAAAGAAGCGCATCATTTCCCTCGTCGCGTCCGGGCCCTGAGGATCGGTATAGGAGCCGCGGGTGCTGCCCCCGGACCAGGCGTGACCCCCGCCGTGAATCGTCCACTGCTCCACGTGCGGCAAGCCGCTCGGGTGGTGATAGATGGTACGGGTGTAGGCATGCCCCTTCGGCGCCTGGCCCCGTTCCACCTTCACATCCACATCCGGATTCGCGCCGGTTTTCGGCTGGGCAGCGGGGCGGGAGGCGGTCGGCGAAAACTGGATGATCACCTGGTCGCCATTGCCAGGATGAACAGTCGTATCGCAGTCCCCATGGAAGACGATGATTGGGACGGGACGTGCGGGCGCTCTGCCGTTTCCTGCGCTCGTCGCCTGCTGCCCGGCGCGCTTGGCTCCCTGCTGCATCGCGGCGAATGCGGAAGGCAGGTCGTGCGCGGCCGCGTGGGGCAGCCCGGAATGGATGCCGGCAGCGGCATACAGGTCGGGGTAGGTCATCGCCATCGTCGTTGCCATTGCGCCGCCGGCCGACAGGCCGGCGACATAGATACGCCGCGGATCGGCCTTGTAGCTTGCCGCGACAGTGCGCGTCATGCCGGCGATCAGCGATGGCTCGCCCTGGTCGGCGCGCTGGTCCGTCGGATTGAACCAGTTCCAGCATCTCGAACAATTCGCCGCGGTCGACTGGGCCGGATAAAGCACGAGACAGGGCTCCTGCTCGGCAAATTCGTTCATGCGGGTGCCGGCGGCAAAGTCGTCCGGACTTTGTGTGCACCCATGCAGCATGACGACCAGGGGCAACGGCTGCCCCTGATAGCCACTCGGGACATACAGCTTGTAGCTGCGGGTACCCGCAGGATTGGTGTACGAGCCCGTAATGAATCTGGCGCCCTCAGGTATCGCATCCGGCGCTTGCTGGGGGATGATCGGGTCGAAGACCGGCGTCGGTCCCCGGAAATTGACCAGTTTCTCGCGCAGGGTGGCACCGAAGCGCGACGACGGGAAGATCGGTTCGATAACGGTTTCGCGCTTGTCCCAGGTGTATGCCTTATCCCGGTCAACGTTCTGCGTCGTGCTGTCCGTGGCAAACGGGCTGCTATCGATGACGCGGAAGCTGCCTTCGATCACCGTTTCCCCTGCGCTGCTTTTCGAGGAGGGATTGGCCGTGGGCTGTGGCGCCGAGTGCCCCCCCAGCGCACGTTGAATGAGGGCCGTTGCTTCGAGAAGCTGGCCGGAGCGCGTCAGCCGTGTGGCTTCGAGCAGGTCGGAATTGGGTTGTACGTTCATTGGATTGAGTCTCCTTGGGGCCGCTCTTGCGGTCACCTGATTCGGCCCGCCAGCGCGGCCTTCACCGCGGCGCTGGCATGGAGCGCGCCGAGCACGACGATCGAATCGATCGTCGCCAGCGCGAGTTCGGGAGGTACATCCGTTGCAATGCTAGCAAGTCCCAGGACCTGGATCTGGAGCTTTTGTCCGGCTGCCTGCACGGCCTCCAGATCGCGGCGGGTGTAGTGCTGCAGGCCGAGGACGAAGGTCTTGCGGGCGGCCGTTTCACGAATCACTTCGGCATGAGGCGCCAATTGATTTCGAATCGCCGTGCGAATGAAATCGGTTCGATTCGAATAAAAGCCTTCCTGAACCAGCAGGTCGATCTGTCCCAGGTCGACGACCCCCAGGTTGATCGTGATCTTTTCGGTCGTTTCTCCGGCCTTCGGTCGAAATTCGTGAATGCTCATTTCCATCCCCTCGCCATCTATATGGATGGTAGTCCAGATTAAGTAACAGCGAAGTCAAGGCTTGATTCGAGGACTCCTTTCCGACGGCCGGGGCGCTGGATGAGTGGGGAAGGGCATCGGCAAGGGTGACATCCTCTGGGAAGCCGGGCGTAAACCAAGGATGCGCGTCGACAGCGAATAAGCATCCCAGCGGTTAGATTGAGTCGAGTTCGGCGAGATGCGAAAAATGCGCGGTGATGCCGGACCAGTGGGGAGTCCGGGTGGGACGCGATGAGGGGACGTAGTGAAGAGCCGTGCCGCAGTTGCTCCCACGAGGCTTGCTCGCCCCCAAGCGCCGAGCGCCTTCGGAGGTGGTTGGCGGCGCGCTATGCCGTGCCTTGAATGTAGGGGCTTAAGTGTTCACCTTCGAAAGTGCCGCCCTGGTCTGTAGCATGCCCTGATACCAAAGGCCTCAGTCATAAGCCAAAGTGACTTGTGCTGGTAGCGAGCTGGCGGAAATTCCGGCTTCGGTCTTCCGGCATCTTGCTACCAGCTCAATGGATTTTTGGATGATTTGATATCCCCCCCGGCTAAAGGCCGGGGGGATATCAACGTTAAGAACTGCGCTGCCAAGGGCGAAAACTGATCCATAGCAGAATGCCGGGAATCTGAAGCAGCAGATTAATACCGAGTGCTATCCGGTAGGCTTCTTCCGGATACATGCCATTGCTGCTTGTCCATTGGTTGATGATGCTACCTAGCCCCCACTGCACTGCAAACGCTAATAGGAATACCAGCAAGTTGAAAGAGGTGCTGACTCGTCCGGTTAGATGGGAAGGCACGCTTTGGGCGACGATGGCATAGTTCATGGTGGTGGCTGTGCCAAAAAGACTGAAACCGATAACCACCAGCAGAGGATTAACCGGAACCCCGGAAATCATCAGGCCTTGGAAGAGCAGAAAAATGCAGACCCCCGTGCCACAGACGAAAACCGGCTGGAAGCCGTATTTGCGCAGGGCGTCGGTGATCCAGCCGAAAGCTAGGGAACCGGCAACCATTGCCACGGTACCGGAAAACAGCACATTAGCTATCTCCGGGCGGGAGAGATGCCCAACGTCTCGCAGCCAGGGGCCCATCCATAAACCTTGCACTGCCATATAGGTAGCGTGGGCGAACAGGGTATACAGGGCAAGCCGCCAGAAGGACCAGGCACTGTATAGCTGGCCCACGGCTCTGGCCATGTCGGTCAGACGGGTTTTCTGCTTCTGCGGATGCTCCGGCACCACGGTAAAAATCAGTACGCTCACCAAAAGGGTGCTCAGGCCCAGAAACAGAAAGGCCTCTCGCCAGTCCGTGTGGTTGAGGGCGATCTGCATGGGGGTGGTAGAGGCCATGGCTCCCATTCCGCCTACCGAGAGCAGTACGGCAGTGGATAGGGGCAGCCTTTCCGAGGGCAGCCATAGCGAGCAGGCCTTGATGGCCGCCATCAGGGACCCGGCCACGCCAAAACCGATCAAACCCCGTGCTATTGCCAGCTCCCCGAGGGAATGGGCGTGTGCGAACAACAAGGCGCCGGCAGCAGCCACCATCAACATAGGCACCTGTACCTTGCGTGGCCCGAAGCGGTCCAGGGCTACGCCAAGGGGCAACTGTGCGATGGCAAAGGTGAGGAAATAGGCGCTGGTCAGCAAGCCCAGACTGTTGGCCGCCAGGCCCAGATCCCTGGCCAAGTCTGGGTAAACCACTGCGTTGACCGTACGGTAGAGGTAGGAAGCGAAGTGGGCTAGGGCAAAAGGGAGCAATACCGTTGCCAGCAATTGGAGTAGGCGGCGATGTGCTTGCTCCTGGGTACCCCCGGAGGGGGAGTTTCCCCCTCCGGTCGGATTGCCCGTGTCGATTTGTTGCATATCAAGCTTTTCTCGTAATGATGGGAGGGGGTGGTCCTAGTGGGTCAATAAATTGGTAGCCAGGTGCCTGCGCTTCCCGTGGATTACCTCCTGCGCGGCAGCCCGGCGCTCAACGCCAAGTCCCGTGTTTGAGCTTTGCCACTGCCTATAGTGGGGCTCATACATGCGGTATCTGCACTTGTGCCACAGTAGGATTAAGGGAGACGAAGGAGGTGCGGAATTCACTGCAATAACGCCCTCTGCCGTCTTTCAACCACAGTTCGTCGGGGGTAGGACGCATTTCTGAGAAGAGCATGTCCTGTGGGGTCTTGCACAGGTTGGCTAGCAGATCAAGGGAAAGGGGGTTGCCGAAATCCACAAAAATGGGCTTGGGCTCCCCAGTGATCTTGACGAACACGTACCGTGGCATGTCCCGCAAGCGGCCCCACTGGCGCCACTGCAGGTAGCTGTGCAGATCTTCCGCTGGCAGGCCCGGGCCAGGCAGGTCCTGCGGGCGTATGTTCCAGCTCCGGCGCTTAAGGATCAGGCGGGAACACACCACCCGGGCGGAAATACCATAGCCAAGCAGGTTCCTGGCCAGGGCAAAGCAGGCCCGATGCAGCTCGCTGGGGATCACTGTGAGCAAGTCCTGAGTAAAACCGGTGAAACTATCCTGATAGTAAAGGATGCCCTGATCGAGGATCACTTTTCCCCGCCCTGCAGGTAGGCAGCGCTCGCTGTCGACGCGGCCAACGCTGCCCGGAAGCACGACCTGGTAGAGTGATTCGACATCGAGCCAGTCGATATGGGAGCGCTGGTAAGTTTCCGAGGAGTCGGCCAGTACTGCCGTGGCTGGAGCCAGGAGGTCGGTTACCTCTGTGCGGATTGCCGCTGGGTCCGGGCAGAAGGGCTGAGCCACCGGTTGAGAGACGGTATGCACCGCCGGGTGGATCTCGCCAATCACCCAGGCATAGTCACCGGCTGCTACAGCAGCCTCGTCACGGGCGGCCAGCATGAAATCCGGGGAGTGCACCCCCAAGGTGAAACCGGGGAAACAGTTGGCCCGGGGCTCCTGCTGTTGCAGGATGGCCAGCAGGGCGCCCAGATCTTCCTCGCTCAGGCGCAGCTCATCCGGAGACGCCGTCAGGGTCTCTTGAGCCAATTTTTCCCAGGCAGCTTGAAGGATGGCACGGATCTCCCCGGTTACCCCCTGGCAGTCCTGATGCCCTTGCACGGCATTGTAAAATTTCAGGAAGTCCACTGCCCGGGACTCATCCCTTGAGGCCAGGGCCTGCCAGTGCTGCAGGTAGTGATCATGCAAGCGTACTGCCACAGCACCGGCTAGCCAGTGGTTCAATTCCATCACGATCTGCATGGCGTGTTGGATGTCCGACGCCAGAGGGTCGCCTAAGGTGACGTGTAAGTTACGGCCACAGTCTTCATACACCGGAAAACGCCCCACATACATTTTTCCCTGAGCGCGGTAGAGGTCTACCCTGGCCCCGGCCAAAGTCCGGCTCATGGCCTCCAGTGCCTTGCAACGGGTTTCCAAATCTCCCCGGGCAAATACTTGGCGCTGGGCTTCCAGTTGGTCGATCACCTGTAACCAGGGGGCTTTGGCGGTTGCCGGAGCGTCCAAGGCATGCACCTGGGCACGCAATTGCGCCATGGCCTGAGGGTGTCCCGGAGGAACCGCCAACTGGGCCTCCAGTACTCCTTTGTCCAAGAGGAATCCCAGGAGGGGGAGATACTCTTCCCTGGATATCCCTTCGGCTGTCAGGGTGTGGTGCAGTTGTTTTTGGCTGCGGGGAATAGATTGGCCGCAATCCGTTTGCAAGGCTTGGAGCACGGCCAGGGCGGGGCCGTGCAGGGGCCATTGCTTGTCCAGTGGGAAGTGAAGCTGTTTATTTCTGACATGGCAGCCTGGAGTTAGGGTCAGGGGAATTGCCGGGTGGAGCAAGGGGTCTTCGATAATGGCCCGGGAAAGGCGCAGGATGACCCAATGCTCAAAGAAGGTCTGACGGCTGGCCAGCCAGGGGCCGGGAGGACACTGCACCTGTAGGGGCACGTCGCAGTCTGGACGGAAGCGTCCCCAGGTGATCGGCCCGAAAAAGCTGGAAGTATCGTTTTTCGCACATAACCGCTGCAGGTAGTTCCAGCCAAGGCGCAGGCGTTGACGGCTACGCCTGTCCAGGGACGCTTGGTCATTGGCGAGCGAGGCGGTCAGGGCATCGACCCGTTGCAGTGATTCGGGATTGGAGAGAAACAGTGCTTCCCTGGCTTCCGGGCTACTCAGGCAGGCAAGCAGGCGGCGTCGGTTATCCCCCAGCTCCATGGAAAACGTCGGGAGCAGCTGCTCGCACAAGGTTTGAGCCTCTTGCAGATCGGCCAGGCGCCGGGCAAACCACGGGCCGCCTGCTTCACGTACTGACTGGGGCATGTCGCCGCTTCCGAGGGGAGCCCGTTCCTTGAACTTGCGCTCCAGCTTGGCCAGGGCTGTTGGAGCGTTTGCGGCGACGATGCCTTTGAGCATCTCCTCAGCGGTATGGATACTGTCCAGCAATTCCTCATAGCGCTGCAGCAGGGGCGAGCTCTCTAGGACGCTCAGGGAGTCGAGCAGTTCAAAAGGAAACCCCGCTGAACGCATCCAGAAAAAATCCGAGCAGCGGGCTTTGGGCCATTGCCCTTGCTGCCGGGAGGCGGCGGGGACCATGGGATGTTCCTCCGGGCTGCCCGGTGCGCCGGGTTCAGCGATGAATGCGGCCGGCGAGAGGGTGCTCTCTTCCTGGGATATGTGGCGTAGAGGGTTTGCTTTGTGGGTCAATTCAGCAACCCTCGCCACAGAGTGCCCGCTGGGCCTTCAATTGAATCAGACAGTGCTCGTCGTCCTTGCTGCTGGCGGCAAAACCCAGCGATACCAACCGGGCGGGCAGCTCCTGACGTGGACAGGGTTTTTCCAGGGCAGCCAGGATTTCCACCGCCCGCAGGGGTAGCAGCGAGTATTTATGGGAGAGTTCAACATGCGGCAGGAATACTAAATAGTGTTCCGTTTCTGCTTCCAGGCTCACCCGGCCCAGTGACTTCTTGTCGCGCAGGCAGTGGGAAAGCTTGCTCTTGCTACAAAAGGTTTTGGCGTAGGGAGTGCGCTGCAAGGGGCCGGTATCCACGGTGATCTCTTCTGTCGTGAGGCTGGGCTGGTCTGCCAGGTCGCGCATCAGCGCCACCACAGTCATTTCCAGTCCGATCAGATCCCGCAAGCCGAAAGGTTCCGCACTCACTTCATGGCGGGCAAGAAAATCCAGAGCGGCCTGGCAATAGCTGTAGACGTAAGGGCCGAAATCTTTCCATTCCTGAGTATCCAGAAATTCCTCGCCGAGCTGATTGATATTCGCCCCCTTGTTCAATAGAGCGCGCAACACGAGCGGGGCCCCGGTTTCCAGGGCATTCAGAAAGGAATTGGAGAGGCGGAAGCGGTAGTTGAGTACGAACCACTTTGCCCGATCCGCTTGGCTCGCGTAGGCCCGGGCCGCTGCCTGTTGTTCCTCGTTCAGCCCGAATGAGGCCAGCACATCCGCAGCTGGGCCTTCGTGAGGCCGGGTATTGAACAAGGCATTTTGCAATGGAACTTCGCGCATGATGCGCCGCCATACCTGCCATACGGTTTGAGCTTGCATCAAGCTATCTCCTCTCCCGAAGGGGACTGGTTTTTTTGCGTAGGGAGACTGGAGGGGGCTCCACGATAACGGTGCCAAAGGGCTTTGGCCTGGGCGAGATCTTCGTAGATCATATCGGCATCCTCCGTCTTGCCGAGGATGCGTGTGTCCGGGTGATGGGCCTGCCCTTGGTATTCCAGGATGATGGCCGAGGGGCTTGCCCGCTGCAGGATTTCCTCGTACAGGTCCCACACCGGCTCAGGAATGCTGGCGTCATGCCAGTCGTGGTAGAGGCCACCAAACCAGCTTCCCCCAGCCAGGTGAACGGCAATGACGCGATCAAGGGGAATAGTGTTCAGATAATCCTTCAGGTCATAGCCTGGCAAGTTGATGGAATTGGTATAAATGTTGTGCAGATCCAAGTGCAAAAAGGTGCCTGACCGCTCCACCAGGCGGGCCATGAACTCCGCCTCGCGCATTTCCGCTCCCGGGCAGGGGAGGTAGTAGGCCGCGTTCTCATGGGCCAAGGGTCGCCCGTACATTTCCTGCAGGTGGTGGGCCCGCAGGGCGCAGCGCTCGACTTCCTCGCGGGAAAACTGCACAGGGCTGCTCCAACTATCCAGCCAGGACTCATCCCCGTAAAAGCAATGGTTCGCTACCCAGGGACTACCGATCATGTGACTCAGGGCAATGTGGCGGCGGGCGGCGGCAGTCTGCTCCAAGGGGGAGAAGCCGAAATCACAGCCATAGTTGGAGTGGGCGATCAGTGGGCATTTGCTGCGCAGCCGCTCGATGGTTTTGCGGGCAGAAGGCTTTATGATCTGCGGCCCATCCAAGGGGGCCATAATGTTGTCTACCAGAATCTCGTAGAGATCGACCTGCAGTTCTTCAAAGGGGAACCAATCGAGAATCTCCGGGTTGTACTGAATACCAACGCCGATTGCATCAGGTTTTGTGAAGATCATATTGATTTCGATGTGATGAATGACATAGAGAACCATTCGTCCCCATCCCTTTCCGGTGCTTTCGCATAGAGAGGGATGGGTGAAGATGGCAACCTTTATGGCAGGCCTTCGTGGCGTTCCAGATAAATACGTGGAATTAAGCGAAGACCTTGCTCTCGATTACTTCAATGTCATCAAGATCGAACTCTTCGAAACCTTGAGGCGTCTTTTCCGGGGTCACAGGGGTGACCTCATTGCCGGACTCTGCAACCTCTTCTTCATCGAGTTTGAGCAGGAGGGGGTCCTTGTTACTGTTGCTCATACATTACTCCTTGTATTGAAAACGGATGAAATCGCCCAGACTGGTGTCAGGGAGAAAAGCGTTGCAGCAATGAGCGGCCCTTTTATCCGCGGGTACGGTAAGTTATGAGAATAGCCATTGGTAAATTAGTAAGGCCAGTTGCACTAACAGTGCCCACACCACCACCCAGCCCAAGGCAGTGCCGGCTACGGTCAACCAGTACAGCAGCTTTCGGCGGGGGCTTAAGTGTTCCTTATGGGGACTGCGGCTACCCAAGCCCTTCACATAGCCGAAGGCACGCTGGCGCAGGCGGGGAATACCGATCAACTCGGTAATGGCTAGGTAGGTGTCCCCGTTAAACATGGGCAGCAAGGTGGGAATCAAGGCCATAGTGGAGCTGACGGCCATCACTACGCCAATGGTGTGCCAGAATGCCAAGGCATCTCCGACCGAAGAGCCCGCGCCCATCAGCATAGTCCTGGTGCCTTGCCAGAGGAGCACCCCGATAGCTGCAAACAGCAGACTGGCATAGGGCCCCATAACAATGCTGATGATCCTCTGGTGCTTGTGTAATGCGCTCCAGTCCCCTTGCAAGGGGCGCGCCCAACCAGTAGCCAGAAGCAGATAGACGGCAATGCCAAAGTCCGTGATACGCACCCGGTAGTGGCGGCAAGTCAGGGCATGGCCGATTTCATGGAAGAAGATGGATACCACCACCACCGGGTAATGCCATAGCAGCCAGCTGGCATTACCTCCGTAGACAGCCTTGGTATCTTGCCAGAACGCCTCATGGCCGTTGGCGATACAGGCCAGGGCAGCCAAGATGATCCCCGCACCTAAAATGGCGAAACCCGGAGTGCACAACCAGCGGCAATGCCAATAGAGAAAATTCAGCATGACTGCCGGATTCATGCGCAGCACTGGAATCATCAGCAAGGCTTTCAGGGGGCCATAACTAATGCCGATGGCCGGGTCCAGCAGTTTTTTCGACTTGGCCTCCAGAGAGTCTGCCAACAGGCCCAGCTGGATGAGCTTGTGCTCAAAAGCAGCCAGTGTTTTCATGGAGCACGCTTTACCGTGCTCTCGGGCCAAATGGGCGGCGATGTCTTCCAGGCTGCGTTGTCCGTCAAACAACTGCGCCACCAGCAACTCCCCGGCTCCCAGGAAATAGGACAGGTCGGTTCTCGGGTCATATATCGTATGGCGGCGATCTCCAGCATCGCCCTGGGGCGGGAACAGGCGCAGGTCCATGCGGAAGATGCGTAATGGCCGAACTGGCTCAGTGGCTGGCTTTTCGTACTCGCACTCTCCGCTCACGCCACACCTCGCAGTTGGGAGAGCTTCTGATGCACATCCGCCAAGCGGTCTCGGTGCCCTCGAGCAATTTCCTGTTGCAAGATGGAAGGCTCCATGGGTGCGCAAGCCCGCCCCAACACATACACGCCCCCTGGCCGGGTTGGGCCACAAAGGGGGGCCGCTGTTGATAGCACGGGTAACCAGCCGTGCTTGAGCATCAGCAGTTCTATGGAGGTGGCACTGAGGTAGCGGCGGTGGTTATGGCTGAAAAAGCCTTTTTGCACTCCATAACCCAGAGCCCGTCCCTCAATGAACATCAGACCATTTGGTTTGCAAGCCCGACGGCAGATCTCCAATACACCATTCACATCGAATACGTGTTCCAGAGAACCGGTAATAACCGTAAGGTCAAAATATTCATCGGGCAAGTCCATGTCTTCGGCGGCTACGGGGAGGATATCCAGGCCGAGCTTTTCCCTGCCGAACCGGGCGTAAGTACTATCCGGGTCCGTGCCAAAAACTTTCCAACCCCGCTTGGCGAAAGCCACCATCAATCCCCCGGCAGAGCAACCCACATCCAGTAGGTGCCCTTTGGCAGGTAGGTATTTTTCTAGACTTTGGTACAGGTACTCGCCCCGTCGTAGCTGATCCACTACGAAGTCTCGCTCCAATTGGCTATTGCCAAAGAGCATCAAGCGATAGTATTTGTCATAGTAGGTATCGTAGAAATCCCGATTGAAGCGGGGGTTCTGGTAGAGATGGCCACAATGAATACACCCCACCACAGGTAGTCGGGCAAAGCGCTCCGGGCCTGTTTCCACCTCCTCAACAACAATCTCGTGATCAAGACTTCCACATATTTCGCAGGGCACCGTGCTGGCAGTGATACCTTCAACTATGCCGACGGACTCCAGATATTCGCAAAGATAGTTTTCCATAATCATGGAACCAGACCGGGCATGGTTATTTGATGCAGAAAAAACCTTCGAAGCAGATATGCTTGAAGACGGTCATGATGTCGGTGAATCCGGCACGCCTAAGCATGTCCAGGTTCCCGTTGGTGGAAAACGGCTCCAGAACGCCCTTCAGGCTACGGGCTTTGGCAATCACTTCAGCGGGGGCATAGCCCTGATTGAGCTTGTAGTCGGTGTAAATACTGCTGATGATGTCCTGGAAGCGAGCATCAGGGCCTCTTACCTTCTCAAACAGTAAGAAGGCTCCACCCCAGTTCAGAGACTGATAGATGCAGTTGTAGATATCCTGGCGAATCCTTGGATGGACGAACTGCACCGTATAGTAGGCCACCATGAAGTCAGCTGGTTCATAGGGATAGGTGAGAATATCGTCCACCACATAGGTGACGTTACTGACTTCCGGCATTTCCTTGTTTAGGATTTCCCGAGCCTGAGCGATCATATTGGGTTCAACATCGATGCCTACCCAGCGGGTAGAAGCTGTATGGCGGGTCGCCAGTTTGCGAGTCAGTGCGCCGGTGGAACAGCCTAGCTCGTAACAGACCGAATTGCTTTTGACAAAAAAATCACTGGTGGCCAGAACGATGTCGTGACCATCGGCGTAGCGAGGCACCGATTTGGCGACATGACTTTCGAAATGCTTTGGCGTATCGCCACCGAAGGTCCAGGCGGCATTCGGCGAGGTTATTCCATCGCCGACGAACTGCGATAGATCTGACTGCATCAGTGTAGTGGCAACTGACGCATCATTTGCGTTCTTCATTTCTCAAGTCCCTTTGAAAAATTGCCTATTCGCAAAAATCAGCTTAATGCAAATAAATCGGAACGGCTCGATTAAGGGCTCCACTGCCAAGCCCATAACTCATCGCTCAAACCTAAGGATTTCAGTGGATGTTGTCAAATGAAGTTTTGATCGTTGTGGTGGCATAATGGTTCTGGAGGGCTCGGTAGGAGGACACTCTACCGCTCAGCCAGAAGTGGCCCCGTTTATTTGAACAGCCAAGCCCGGTTCGATAAGTGGATTGCCTGCGGTTCTCAAGCTGCCTTGGGCATGGGCAGCGCTGGAAAGCACGCCTGATCTAGTGTCCTGCGATCAAGTGCCGTGTGCGGCCGACGTAGATTGTAGAAGTCGAAGTAGCATCCGAATGATGACTTGGCATGGCTGGCGCTGTCGTAGGCGCGCAGATAGACCTCATTAGTTTTATCACTCCCTACACGCACTCAAAATAATCAAAGCCGAATCGCTTCCTGAACATGTCTCTTGCCAACTGCTGCACCCTAGGGCTAGTCGCCGAATTTTCAAGGAGTTCAATACACAACCGGTCCATGTACGCGACACATTCTCTGATGCGCCGTTTCCTGCGTGCGCGTTCCATGTCGACTATGTTGCTCATGACTCTTCCCCCCCTCATTGACGAGCTTGGCCGTGGCTTCTTGGTAGGCCTGCTCCAGTTTCTACTTGGTGTGCCTCCTGTCCACTTCGTCATACCTGCTGCGGGGAATGCGGGGTGGGAGACGTGCGGATGGATGAACTGCTAATGCAGACAGTTAGGCCCATGTCGGCCGTCAGTTAATAAGTCTCCAGCTGCCAACCGGTTGATAGACGAATGCCAGGGCAGATATTGGGTGGAGTTGGTTCATTGTTCGGCCACTTCTTTCGGGAATTCCTTCAGCTTCTTCAGCTGCCCACGGTGATGCCCATAGGCTGGTAGCACACGGTACACATGGACCAGCTCGCCGCTGACGGTCCTCAACACAACATAGCTTTTGCCGTCAAACTCCCGGACTGTGCTCCGGGTCATGCTCGGCATTTGCATAACTTCTACCCCCGTGTAGTAGGCGCGGTCCGCGCGTCGGATCAAATTGTTGGTTTCCCTGGTTCATTGTCCCTGTCCTTGATTTGGAGTCGACCTTAGGTGGCTAACGTTAGGTCGCTAACATGTAGCTTGTAAACGCGAAGTAGACGAATGGCCGAGCTGGTTCCAGCGCAACGGGAGCTCGCTTTGGCGAGAAGAAAAAATTCTTTTAAATCAAAAAGATAACAGTTGGATAATTATCCAGCTTTTCGGGCGGGTTATCGCTGGAAGCGCAGCGCTTCGTTGGAACAACAGAGGTGAGAGGCAGTGAGCGCAATGCGTAGGCTGTAGCCCGGCCGGCTATGTCTCCTGGCATCGTGCAGGGGCACAGGTTTGTGCTCATCAGCCAGACGGCGGTGTCCTTGGCGAGCCCCCAGAACGGACTGCCCCTTCAATGCCGCGCCGCCGCCTCGGCGATTTCCTCCCGCCAAGTGCGTTCCAGGCGTTCGCCGATGAATTCGACAAAGCGTCGCACCCGCGGCGCCAGGTGGCAGGTGTGAGGGTAGACGGCATGCAGCGGGATGGCGGCGAGCGGATGGCCGGGCAGCACCTGCCTGCAGGCGGTCGGCCCTGAGGTCGGCGGCAACGCTCCAGAACGATTTCAGCGCGATGCCGGGCCCTGCAGCGCCAGGGCATGGGCGGTTTCTCGCGCCGCCGCCGAGAGGCTGCCGGTGGCGAGGATGCGGTCGAACAGCCTGAGGTTGGAAAGGCCGCTTAGCATGGGATTCTCAGGATTGCAGCTATAGTTCATGTCCCTTATAGCAATAATGCATAGGAGCGGGCTGTCCATACTGTGCGCCCAATCAAAAAGGCTTGTTGCAGCCTTTTCGTTCGGGCGTCATGAAAGGCCATGCCCGGGCTATCGGTTCATCAAGGAGGAGGATCCCATGCCCACCCGTCGTCAGTTCCTGCAGCGTTCGGCCCTGCTCGCCGCCATGGCGACCATGGCGCCGCTGCTGTCCGCGCCGTCCCTGGCTGCAGAGGCGCTGCTCGCGCGGCGCATTCCCTCCAGCGGCGAGGAGTTGCCGGCGATCGGCCTCGGCACCTCGCGGACCTTCGACGTCAAGCTCGACGATGCCGCGCTGGCCCCCCTGCTGGAGGTGATGCGCACCCTCGTCGAGGGCGGCGGCAGCCTGATCGATACCGCGCCGAGCTACGGCCGCTCCGAGCAGGTGACCGGCGAGCTGGCCCGGCGTCTCGGCGTGCGTGATCGGCTGTTTCTCGCCAGCAAGGTGTCCTCCACCGGGCGGGAAGCCGGCCGCCGGCAGATCGAGGCCAGCTTCAAGGCGCTGCAGACCGACCGCATCGACCTGATGCAGGTGCACAACCTGCAGGATACCGCCACCCAGTTGGCCCTGCTGCGTGAGCTGAAGGAGCAGGGGCGGCTGCGCTACATCGGCGTGACCCACTATCGAGACTCGGCCCACGACGGCCTGCTGGCGGTGCTGCGCCGGGAGAGGGTCGATTTCGTGCAGTTCAACTACTCGGTCGGCGAGCGCAACGCCGAGAAGCGCCTGCTGCCGTTCTGCGCCGACAACGGCATTGCCACCCTGATCAACCGGCCGTACATGCGTGGCGAGCTGTTTGCCCAGGTCAAGGGCAAGCCGCTGCCTCCGCTGGCACAGGAGCTGGGCGCGACCTCCTGGGCGCAGCTGCTGCTCAAGTACATCCTCGCCGAGCCGGCGGTCACCGCGGTGATTCCGGCCACCGACAATCCGCGCTACATGGCCGACAACCTGCTCGCCGGCCAGGGTCGCCTGCCGGATGCCGGGCAGCGCGCGCGGATCGTCGAGCTGTTCGCCTGAGCCGGGAGGCGGCGCATGACTTCGACCCTGCCGGCACCGCTGCGGCGGCTGGCCGGCCTGATCGGCGCCGGCCCCGGCCCCGGCGAGCTGGCGGCGGCGCTGTCCGGCTTCGCGCTATTCTTCTGCCTGTTCGCCGGCTACTTCATGCTGCGGCCGATCCGCGAGACGATGGGCGTGATGGGCGGCGTGGAGAACCTGCAGTGGCTGTTCAGCGCCACCTTCGTGGTCATGCTGGCCGCCGTGCCGCTGTTCGCCTGGCTGAATTCGCAGGTGCCGCGGGCGCATTTCATCGACTGGGTGTACGGCTTCTTCAGCCTGAACCTGCTGCTGTTCGCCGCGCTGTTTTTCGCTGCGAGGGAAAGCGTCTGGCTGGCGCGGACCTTCTATGTCTGGCTGTCGGTGTACAACCTGTTCGTCGTCTCGGTGGCCTGGAGCCTGATGGCCGACGTGTTCGACGCGCCCCAGGCCAAGCGGCTGTTCGCCTTCATTGCCGCCGGGGCCAGCGTCGGCGGCCTGACCGGGCCGGCGCTGAGCACCCTGCTGGTGGCGGTGCTCGGCGAGGCCGGCCTGCTGGCGCTGTCCGCCGTGCTGCTGCTGGCGGCGCTGGGGCTGAAGCATTACCTGATGCACTGGCGGGCCGTCGGCGGCGCCGGCCGGCCCGGCGCGCAGCTGTCGGAGAGTCCGCGGCGGCCGGTGCCGGGCAATCCGTTCAGCGGCCTGACCCGAGTGCTGGGCTCGCCCTACCTGCTCGGGGTCAGCGCCTTCGTGATCCTGCTGGCGACGGTCAGCACCTTCCTCTATTTCGAGCAGGCACGGCTGGTGGCCGAGCTCTTTCCGCAGCGCAGCGAGCAGATCCGTGTCTTCGGCTTGATCGATTTCGTGGTGCAGGCCGGGGCGCTGCTCTCCCAGCTGTTCATCACCGGCCGCATCGCCCAGCGCCTGGGCGTGCGGGTGCTGCTGGCCTGTGTGCCGGTCCTGATGTGCCTGGGCTTCGTCGCCCTGGCGCTGATGCCGACCTTCGCCGTGCTGGCCACCCTGATGATCGTTCGGCGCATCGGCGAGTATGCCTTCGTGCGGCCGGGGCGGGAGATGCTGTTCGCCCCGCTGGATGCCGAGAGCAAGTACAAGGCGAAGAACCTCATCGATACCGTGGTCTACCGTGGCGGCGATGCCATCAGCGGCTGGGCCAAGAGTGGGCTCGACCTGCTCGGCCAGGGCGCCTGGCTGGCGGCCCTGGTCGGTGCAGCCTGCGCTGCACTCTGGGGCCTGCTCGGCTGGCAGCTGGGCGGGCGGGCCGACCGCGAAGCGTGTGCCGCGCGCGGCGAGACGGGCGTGTCGGGCTGACTCCGGCCGCCTCAGTCCGCCGGCTGCTTGAGCAGGGCGCCCTCGGTGTCGCGGACCCACAGACGGACGGGGATGCCTTGGGCCACGCTGCGGCCCACCGCGCAGAATTCCTCGAACTGCTCGAGGATGCGCGGCAGGTGCTCCAGCTCTGCAGCGCGGCGGCCCAGCTGCAGGGTGATCCCGATACCCAGAACGCGCAGGCGGTTCTGCTCGTTGCGGCCGACTTCCGCGCTGGCCTCGCAGTGTAGCGGCTCGGCGTCCTGCTTGAACTTGCGCAGGGCGAACAGCAGACTGGCGGTCAGGCAGTTGGCCACGGCGGAGAGCAGCAGCTGCACCGGGCTGGGGCCCTGGCCGCTGCCCAGCGGCGGCGGCTCGTCGACGATCAGCGGCGGCTGGCCATTGCCGAAGTCGAGGCTGCAGCGGTAGTCCTCCAGCTGCTGCAGGGTCAGGGTGACGCGCTCGGTTTCGCTCATGGGAGGCTCCTTGCTGGGAGTTGCCGGCAGCCGGGCGGCTGCTACCCTGCGGGGGGCGCCTGGGTATCGGCCGGGGGCCGGTTCGGAAAGAGAGAGTCTAGGACATGTCGGACAGTATCAAGGTCTGGGACGCGCCGCTGCGTCTGTTTCACTGGTCGCTGGCGCTGGCCGTCGGCGGCGCCATCCTCACCGGCTGGCTGGGCGGCAATCTGATGGTCTGGCACAACCCGCTGGGCGCCCTGTCGGTGCTGGTGCTGCTCGGCCTGCTGGCTTTCCAGACCCTGAGCGGGCTGATGGCCAGCGACGACATCGCCTTCCAGGGGCCGCTCTACCGGCTGGTGGAGGCCGACACCAGCGCCTGGCCTGACCGGCCTGCACCGGCAGGCCTGGTGGCTGCTGCTGGGGCTGATCGGCCTGCATCTGCTGGCGATCCTCTTCTACGCTCTGGTGCGCCGGCAGCCGCTGGTGCGGGCGATGATCGGCGGGCGCAGCCCGCGGGAATATCCCGAGCAGCGCTAGGCCATCGGCGGGGCGCCCTGGGCGCTGGCCGTGGCGCTGGCCGGCGCCTTGCTGCTGGTCTGGGGCGTGCAGTCGGCAGCCGGCTGGCTGGCGCAGCCGCCCGCCCCGGCGGTGCTCGACTGGTAGGTGGGGGCCGGCCGGCCGGTGGTCGGATCAGTCCGTGCGGAACTGGTCGTGGCAGGCCTTGCAGGTCTTGCCGACCGCGCCGAAGGCGGTCTTGATGCGCGCCTGGTCGCCGCTGGCCGCCTCGCTGGCCAGCTTGTTGATGGCGCCGGTGAAGTCGCGGGCCAACTTGTTGGCTTGGTCGAGGTTCTTGAAAAACTCCGGCTTGAGCCTGGTCTTGTCGCCCATCTTGTCCCTGGCGGTGCCGGGGGCGAATAGGGAACCCATGCCGGAATTGGCGATGGCGGCGATGGCGCTGGCGGCGGCGGCCAACTGATCCTTGTTGTAGGGCACGCTGCCGTCCACGACCTGAGCCTTGATCCTGCCCATGTTCCAGGCCATGAAGTTGTAGCCGGCCTGGCGGTACTTGATCTGGTCCTCTGGCTTGAGCTGGGCCTGGACACCCAGGGTGGCCAGCAGCAGGGCGGCACCGAGGCCGCCGATCATCAGTTTCCTCACGATATCTCCTTGTTGGTTCCGGGATGTTTTCCGGTAGTGGCGGACGGCCGGGAGCCGTCCGCGCGGGGCTATACTCCCCGCCAAACTGCGACGAGCGCAAGCCGGGGGGCTGGCGCAGGCCTGCAGAGAGCGCAGCGCGACGGGCTGCCGCACTGGCGGCCGTCGCTCCCACCGGTTACGAAGGAGTGGATCGCAATGCAATTGAACGATGCCCAGCTGTTCCGCCAACAGGCTTACATCGAGGGTTGCTGGCTGGATGCCGACAGCGGGCAGACCCTCGCGGTGAACAATCCGGCCAGCAACGAGATCCTCGGCAGCGTGCCGAAAATGGGCGCAGCCGAGACCCGCCGCGCCATCGAAGCCGCCGAGCGTGCGCTGCCGGCCTGGCGTGCGCTGACCGCCAAGGAGCGCGCGGGCAAGCTGCGTCGCTGGTTCGAGCTGTTGATGGAGCACCAGGACGACCTCGCCCGGCTGATGACCCTCGAGCAGGGCAAGCCGCTGGCCGAGGCGCGCGGCGAGATCGCCTATGCCGCGTCCTTCCTCGAATGGTTCGCCGAGGAGGCCAAGCGCGTCTACGGCGACACCATTCCCGGCCACCAGGCGGACAAGCGCATCCTGGTGATCAAGCAGCCGATTGGCGTCTGCGCGGCCATCACGCCATGGAACTTCCCTGCGGCGATGATCACCCGCAAGGCTGGTCCAGCGCTGGCTGCCGGCTGCACCCTGGTGCTCAAACCGGCCTCGCAGACGCCGTTCTCGGCGCTGGCGCTGGCCGAGCTGGCCGAGCGCGCGGGTATTCCGGCGGGGGTGCTGAACGTGGTCACCGGCAGTGCCTCCGAGATCGGCGGTGAGCTGACCGGCAACCCCACGGTGCGCAAACTGTCCTTCACCGGCTCCACCGAGATCGGCCGCCAACTGCTGGCCCAGTGCGCCGCGGACATCAAGAAGGTCTCTCTCGAACTGGGCGGCAACGCGCCCTTCATCGTCTTCGACGACGCCGACCTGGACGCCGCGGTAGAGGGCGCGCTGGCCTCGAAATACCGCAATGCCGGGCAGACCTGCGTCTGCGCCAACCGCCTGTACGTGCAGGACGGCGTCTACGACGCCTTCGCCGAGAAGCTCAAGGTCGCGGTGGCGCGCCTGAAGGTCGGCAATGGCCTGGAGGAGGGTGTCACCATCGGCCCGCTGATCGATGACAAGGCCGTGGGCAAGGTCCAGGAGCACATCGCCGACGCGCTGGCCAGGGGCGCCCGGGTGATCGCCGGTGGTCAGCCCCATGCGCTCGGCGGCAGCTTCTTCGAACCGACCATCCTCGCCGAGGTGCCGGCGGATGCGAAGGTCGCCCGCGAGGAGACCTTCGGGCCGTTGGCCCCGCTGTTCCGCTTCCGGGACGACGCCGAGGCGATCGCCCTGGCCAACGCCACCGAGTTCGGCCTCGCCGCCTACTTCTACGCCCGCGACCTGGGCCGGGTGTTCCGCGTGGCCGAGGCGCTGGAGTACGGTATCGTCGGCGTCAACACCGGCCTGATCTCCACCGAGGTGGCGCCGTTCGGCGGGGTCAAGGCTTCGGGCTTGGGCCGCGAGGGCTCCAAGTACGGCATCGAGGACTATCTGGAGATCAAGTACCTTTGCCTCGGCGGCATCTAAGGGCACGGCGGCGAGGCTGCTCATACTGCGTTGCGACCCGTGGGCATGGAATGAATGGGAGGTGGTTATCGATATGCTCTTGATCGGTGCCGGGCACAGCCATCTGGGCGTGCTCCGGCGCTGGGCCCGGGGGCGACGGCCGAAGGGGCGTCTCGGGCTGGTCAGTGCCGTGCCGCAAGCCTGGTATGCGGGGACGTTGCCTGGGTTGCTCGCCGGACGCTATGCAGCGCAGGACTGCTGCATCGAGCTGGAGCCGCTGTGCCAGGCTGCGGGCGTCGAACTGATCGTCGGCGAGGTGCGGGCGCTGCAGGCCGAGACGCGCGAGTTGCAGCTGGCCGACGGGCGGCTGGAGCGGTCCGACTGGCTGTCGCTGAACGTTGGTGCCGGGCGGCTTGCGCCATCGCAGCAGAGCGAGGGTATGCAGTTGCTGTCGGCCAAGCCTTTCGCCGGTTTCCTTGACGGCTGGCAGCGCTGGCGGCAGGAACCGCAGCCGCTGGCGATTCTCGGCGGCGGGCCGGCCGGGGTCGAGCTGGCCCTGGCGCTGGCCGGACAGGTGCCGGCGCTGTCGCTGTTCTGCGCCGGGCCGCTGCTCGAGGGCCTCGGGGCGGGGCTGCGCTTGCGTGCCCTCGGTGCGCTGCGCCGGCGCGGCGTGTGGGTGCGCGAGTACTGCCCGGTCAGCGGGATCGACGGGCAGCTCCTGCTCAGCGCCGGGGAGCCGGTCTGGCAGGGTTCGCGCCTGCTGTTGGCGAGCGGCGCCACGGCACCACCCTGGCTGGCGCAGAGCGGCCTGGTCTGCGACGCGGCCGGCTTCGTGCAAGTCGGCGCGACTCTGCAGAGCCTGTCCCATCCGCAGATCTTCGCCGCCGGCGACTGCGCCGCGCTGCCCGGGGTGAGCAGGAGCGCCTTCCAGGCGCTACGCCAGGCGCCGGTGCTCAGTCACAACCTGCGTGCGGTACTGGCTGGCCGCTCGCTGCACCACTACCGGCCGCCACGGCAGAACCTGCTCCTGCTCGCCACCGGTGACGGCAGCGCGCTGCTCGGCTGGCATGGCTGGAGTGCCGGCGGGCGCTTCTGCGGCTACTGGAGGGAGCGGCTGGACCGGCGCTTCATTCGCCGCCATGCCCTGGGCGGCTGAGGAGCAGAGGGGGCGCCGAGCCGGGGATGCCGTCGACTCAGCCGACCAGGGTATTCGCCTGCAGCACGGTCGGCGCCCGGAAGAGCTCCTCCGCTGGCAGCGGCCTGCCGAAGAGGTAGCCCTGGCCGAGAGGGCAGTGGCTGCGCTTGAGGAAGTCCGCCTGCTCCGGCTGTTCGATGCCTTCGGCGAGAACGGTCAGTCCCAGGCTGTGGGCGAGTACGATCACCGAGCGGGCGATGGCGGCATCCTTGCCGTCGGACGGCAGGCCGGCGACGAAGCCGCGGTCGATCTTCAGCTTGTCCACCGGCATGCTCTTCAGGCGCTGCAGCGAGGAGTGCCCGGTGCCGAAGTCGTCGATCGCCAGGCGCACGCCCAGATCGCGCAGCCGCTGGAGTTGCCGGCGGGCGCAGTCCGGATCGTCCATCACTGCGCTTTCGGTGATTTCCAGCTCCAGGTGGCGTGCATCCAGGCCGGTCTTGGCGAGGATTTCGGCGACCTGCAGGTCCAGTCCGCCACGGCTGAACAGGCGGGTGGAGATGTTCACCGCGACGCACTTCAGCGCGTGCCCGGCCTTCAGCCAGCTGCGCATCTGCCGGCAGGCCTGCTCCAGCACCCACAGGTCGATGGCGCCGATCAGACCGTTCTCCTCGGCGACCGGGATGAATTCCCCCGGCGGCACCAGACCGCGTTCGGGGTGCTGCCAGCGCACCAGCGCCTCGACGCTGACCAGTTGGCCGTTCCTGAGGTTGTGGATCGGCTGGTAGTGGACGCGCAGCTCGCCGTGCTCCAGGGCGTGGCGCAGGGCGGCGATCAATTCGACGCGCTGCCGGGCGTAGGTGGTCAGCTCCTGGCTGTAGAAGGTGTAGGTGCCGCGCCCATTGCTCTTGGCCTTGTGCAGGGCGGAGTCGGCGTTGCGCAGTGCCTGCTCGACGCTCTGCGCGTCGGTGGGGAACAGGCTGATGCCGAGGCTGGCGCCGATCAGCAGCTCGTGCTGGTCCAGGTGGACCGGCTGGTTCAGTGCATCGAGGATCTTCATGGCCAGGGTGGCGGCCTGCTGCGGCGAGCAGTTTTCGCAGAGCAGGCCGAACTCGTCGCCGCCCAGATGGGCAAGGGTAATGCCCTGATGCTCCACCTGGTAGGTCAGGAGCTGACTGATGGTCTTGAGCAGCTGATCGCCCAGCTTGTGGCCGAGGCTTTCGTTGATGTGCGCGAAATGATCGAGGTCGAGCAGCAGGACCGCGCCCTGGCCCTTCTCCAGCGGGGGCCGCTCCAGTGCATGCTGGATGCGTTCCTTGAAGAGCAGGCGGTTCGGCAGGCCGGTCAGCGGATCGTAGTGGGCCAGGTAGTCGAGTTCGGCCTGGGAGCGCTTGAGCATCGACAGGTCGGAGAACACCGCCACATAGTGCGTGATAGCGCCTGCCTCGTTGCGAATGGCGCGGATGCTCTGCCACTGGGGATACACCTCGCCGGTCTTGCGGCGATTCCAGATCTCGCCGCTCCATTCGGCGCGCTGGCCCAGCGCCTGCCACATCTTCCGGTAGAATTCGCCGTCGTGCCGGCCGGACTTGAACAGGGTGGGCAGCTGGCCCAGCACCTCGGCCTCTCCGTAGCGGGTAATCCGGGTGAAGGCCCGGTTGATATAGACGATCCGCTGCTCGGCATCGGTGACCAGCACGCCTTCAAGGGTGCTGTCGAACACTGCGTCAGCCTGGCGCTGGCGGGCGGCGTGGGCGGTGCGGTCGGCGAGCTGGCGGCGGCCGAGGAAGTAGAACAGCAGGGCGGTGAAGAGAATGGAGACGATGCCCTTGAGGGTCTGCCATACATTCAGGTACGCGCTATCCTCCAACAGAGACAGCAGCAGCCAGTCGCTGACCGTGATCCATAGAAGGGAGAGGAAAACGTAGGCCAGGCAGGCCAGCAGCAGGGGGAGGTGCCTTTTCATCAGTAAGGCCCAATCCATGACCGCCGGACAGGATGATCGTGCTGTGGAAACATTTCTTATCCAAAGAAAGGCGCGGGTTTTCCAGCCAAGCGCGCTAATAATGAGGCTCACCATAGGCCGCTGTTCGAACTCCGAGGCATGCACTCATGTGGTACGACGGTTTTCTCGATCTGACGCCCTGGCAACTCATCATAGTGACCCTGCTGCTCACTCATTTGACCGTGGTCAGCGTCACCGTGTATTTGCATCGTTATTCGGCGCATCGTGCGCTGGATCTGCATCCGGCTGTGAAGCACTTCTTTCGTTTATGGCTGTGGCTGACCACCGGCATGAACACCCGCGAGTGGACCGCCGTCCACCGCAAGCACCATGCCCGCTGCGAGACGCCGGAGGATCCGCACAGCCCTCTGTACAAGGGACTGTCGAATGTCCTGTGGCGGGGCGCCGAGCTCTACAAGGCGGAGGCGGGCAACGTCGAGACGCTGCGCACCTACGGCAGGAACTGCCCGGACGACTGGATCGAGCGGCATGTCTACTCGCGTTTCCCCAACGGCGGGGCGACACTCATGCTGCTGATCGACCTGGCCCTGTTCGGCGTGCTCGGCCTGACCGTCTGGGCCGTGCAGATGATGTGGATCCCGTTCTGGGCGGCCGGCGTGGTCAATGGCCTCGGCCATGCCGTGGGCTATCGCAATTTCGAATGCCGTGACGCCGCCACCAATCTGGTGCCCTGGGGCATCCTGATCGGCGGCGAGGAACTGCACAACAATCACCACACCTATCCCAACTCGGCCAAGCTTTCGATCAGGGCCTGGGAGTTCGACATGGGCTGGGCGTGGATCCGCCTGCTGGTCCGGCTGGGGCTGGCCGAGGTCAAGCGCACCGCGCCGATTGCCTACCGGGTAGAGGGCAAGCGCCAGCTGGACATGGACACGGCCATGGCGATCCTCAACAACCGCTTTCAGATCATGGCGCAGTACCGCAATCAGGTGATCGCCCCGCAGGTCCAGGTGGAAGTGGCGCGGGCCGAGGCTCCGATGCGTCACCTGTACCGCAGGGCCAAGGGCCTGCTGGCGCGTGAGACCAGCCTGCTCGAGGCACGCCAGCAGGCGCGCATCCAGTCGATCCTCGAGCAGAGCCAGACGCTCCGGGTGATCTACGAGAAGCGCCTGGCGCTGCAGCAGATCTGGGCCCGGACCAGCGCCAACGGCCATGAGATGCTCGCCGCGATCCGTGACTGGATCCATGAGGCGGAGACCAGCGGCATCCAGTCCCTGCGCGAGTTCGCCGAGCAGCTGAAGACCTACTCGCTGCGCCCCGCCCCGGCGCTCGCCTGAGGGGGGGCGGGCGAACTTTGCCGACTGCCGTTGATCTGATGGCCTGTGCCCATTAGATGGGTGTTGTCGTTCAGGTCAAGGGAGCGGGATTGCATGAGCCTCAAGGGAGCATTAGTCACCAGCGGGGAGCTGGCCGTCAGGCCGGGCGAGGTGTTGTCGGCCCTGCGGCAGGCACAGACCGAGATGCGCCGCCTGCAGGCTCGCGAACAGCTGTTCGGCATGCTGCTGGCCAGCGTCAATGCGGTGCTCTGGGCCTACGACTGGCAGGCGCGGCGGATGCTCTACCTCAGCCCGGCCTACGAGCGGATCTTCGGCCGTCCGTCCGGGCCGCTGCCGGATGCCCTGGCCGGTTGGCTGGAGTGCGTCCACCCGGACGATCGCGACTACGTCCTGGGCAGCCTGGGCGAGGTGTTCGACAAGGGGGCCGTCGAGCAGCGCGAGTACCGCATCATCCGCGGCGACGGCCAGCTGCGCTGGCTGAACGACAAATGCTACTGCGGCGACCCGGACGAAAGCGGGCGGGCACGGATCATCGTCGGTCTCGCCGAGGACATCACCGAGCGGAAGCAGCTGGAGGGCGAGCTGCAACGCCTCGCCAGCACCGATGGGCTGACCCGCAGCAGCAATCGCCGGCATTTCTTCGAGTGTGCCCAGCGCGAGCTGCAGCTCGCCCGCCAGTACGGCACGTCGCTGGCCTTCCTGTTGCTGGACATCGACGATTTCAAGCGGATCAACGATACCCATGGCCACCAGGTCGGCGACCAGGTGCTGCAGCGGCTGGCCGACTGCTGTGCCACTACGCTGCGCGGCGGCGACCTGTTCGGGCGAATCGGTGGCGAGGAGTTCGCCGCATTGTTTCCCCGCTGTCGGCCGGAGCAGGCCCTGCCGATCGCCGAACGCCTGCAGCGGAGCATCGGGGAGCTGGTGTTCCATGCCGGCGGCGACACCTTCCGCATCACCGTCAGCCAGGGGCTGGTCGGCCTGGGACCGGACGACGATCTCGGTGCGCTCTATGCCCGTGCCGATGCGGCCATGTACCAGGCCAAGCAGCAGGGCAAGGATAGAGTCGTGCTGCTCTGAATCCTGCGCCTGTTACCTGCAGTCCTTTTTCTGCCGGCTCGAAGCGGCGAAAGCGCGGATCATTGGATGCCCTCTGTTGATGGGTGCTTATCATTGTTTTTCATTTATGTAAATAAGTAATTTCCCTTATATTTTTGCTTATTTTTTCTGGCTATCGTTGGCGTGCTCCTGCGTGACGGTTGCAGGATGCCCAATGAGTTCTGCCCGTGGCCTGTCCTGGACAGCAAAAGCCATGCTGCTGCAGTACCACTCGAAAAATAAGAATGGAGAATAACAAGATGACAAAAGCCCCCCTGGCGCTGGCTGTGGCGGCCGGTATTCTGGGCCTATCGGTGACTCAGCAGGCTGCTGCCGAGTTTTTCAAGGACAGCAAGGCCAGCCTGGAGCTGCGCAACTTCTACATGAACAAGGACTTCCGCGATGGCACCGGTCAGGCCAAGCAGGACGAATGGGCGCAGGGTTTCATTCTGCGGGCGGAGTCCGGCTATACCGAGGGGCCGGTCGGCTTTGGCCTCGACGTGCTTGGCCTGGTGGGGGTGAAGCTGGATTCGAGTCCGGACGACGCCGGAACCGGCTTGCTGCCGGGGGGGTATGGCAACCGGGCGCCGGACGACTACAGCGAGCTGGGCGTGACCGCCAAGGTCAAGTACTCCAAGAGCGAGCTCAAGGTCGGCACCCTGCTGCCGAAGAACCCGGTAGTGCTCTACAATGATACCCGCCTGCTGCCGCAGACCTTCCAGGGCGGCAACCTGCAGATCAAGGAAATCGAGGGGCTGACCCTGGACTTCGGTTACCTGAACCAGGTCAACTACCGGAACTCTACCAACAACGAAGAAATGAGCCTGGTCCGCGCCAACCGGCGGAACATCACCATCAAGAGCGGCGGTGAGAATGAGGCGAACTTCTTCATGTACGGCGGCGCGACCTACCAGGTGACCAAGGGGCTGGCCGCCACCTACTACTACGGCGAACTGGACGACCTCTACAAGCAGCACGCCGTCAACCTGGTGCATGTGCTGCCGCTGGGCGGCAAGCACTCTCTGAAGACTGATGTGCGCTATGCGCGCTCCACGGACGATGGCGAGGCCCATGTCGACAACCATGCCTTCGGGCTGCTGACCACCTACGCCATGGGCGCCCACAAGTTCGGGCTGGGCCTGCAGAAGATGCAGGGCGACACCGGCTTCGCGCAGGTCGCCGGTACCGACCCCTTCCTGGTCAATTACATCCAGGTCAGCGACTTCGCCAATGCCGACGAGCGCTCCTGGCAGTTGCGCTACGACTACGACTTCGCGGCGCTCGGCGTTCCCGGCCTGACCTTCATGACCCGCTACGTATCGGGCGACCATGTCGACCGCGGCCCGGGCTCCGATGGCAAGGAATGGGAACGTGACACGGATATCGCCTATGTGTTCCAAAGCGGCATGCTGAGGAACCTGAGCCTGAAGTGGCGCAACGCGACCATGCGCAGCAATTTCGTCCGCGACGTCGACGAGAACCGTCTGATTGTCAGCTATACCCTGCCGCTGATGTAACTCCCGGGGCGGCCGTGCCGCCTCTTTCCGGCGCTCCCATCCGCCTGGGTGGGGGTGGCTCGGCAGTTGCCCGCTCCCCGCGTTGTGCCCTCTCTGTGCCGTCAGGCGTTGAAAAAGCTGTTGTCTCTAAATAGCTTATGCCCAGCGCAACCGAGCCTTCTGCCCATGACCGAAACGACTCCTGCCATCGACATCCAGCGCTTGCGCGAATCTGCCGGCCAGGCGGAGCAACTGCTCAAGGTGCTGGCCAATCCGGATCGCCTGATGCTGCTCTGCCAGCTGTCCCAGGGCGAACGCAACGTCGGCGAACTGGAGGCCCTGCTGGGCATCCGCCAGCCGACCCTGTCCCAGCAACTCGGCGTGCTGCGCCGCGAGGGGCTGGTGGAAACCCGCCGCGACGGCAAGCTGATCCACTACCGGATCAGCAGCCCGCAAGCCCTGGCGGTGATCGACACGCTCTACCAGCTGTTCTGCACGGACGAACGCTGAGCGGCGCCGCTCAGCGACGCCGCTGCGCTGCCGGTTGCTGCTGGGTGATGCAATGGATGTTGCCGCCGCCGAGGAGGATTTCCCGGCCGGGCAGCATCAGCACCTCGCGTCCGGGGAACAGTTGCCTGAGCAGGGCCTCGGCCTCGGCGTCGCGGGGATCGTCGAAGCCTGGTGCGATTATGCCGCCGTTGACGATCAGGAAGTTCACGTAGGAGCCGGCCAGGCGGATCGACGGATCACGCGGCTGGCTGCCGGCGACCAGGTCGACGCCGGCGCATTCCTCCTCGCTGGCGTACAGCGGGCCGGGGATCGGCATCCGCTGTACGCTGAGGGCGCGGCCGCGGGCGTCGCTGGCCTTCTCGAGCACTTCCAGAGCAGCCCGGCAGCGCGGGTGGTTGGGGTCCTGCGGGTCATCGGTCCAGGCCAGCAGCACTTCGCCGGGGCGTACGAAGCAGCAGAAATTGTCGACGTGGCCGTCGGTCTCGTCGTTGTACAGGCCCTGCGGCAGCCAGATCACCCGCTCGATGGCCAGATGCTCGGCGAGCATGGCCTCGATTTCCTCGCGGGAAAGGTGCGGATTGCGATTCGGGTTGAGCAAGCATTCCTCGGTGGTGAGCAGGGTGCCCTCGCCGTCGACATGGATGGCGCCGCCCTCCAGCACGAAGTCCTCGGTACGATAACGGGCGCAGCGCTCGATGCCGAGAATCTTGCGCGCCACCTGGTCGTCACGGTTCCAGGGCGCGTACAGGCCGCCGGCGAAGCCGCCCCAGGCATTGAAGGTCCAGTCTACGCCGCGTGCCGCGCCGGCGTCGTTCACCACGAAGGTCGGTCCGGTGTCGCGTACCCAGGCGTCGTCGCTGCTCAGTTCGATGACTCGGATGTCGGCTCCGGCCAGGCGGACGCAGGCGTTCTCGTATTGCGCGCTGGATACGCAGACGGTCACCGGCTCGAAGCGGGCGATGGCGTGGGCCACCGCGGCGAAGGCAGCTTGCGCCGGCTTGCCGCCGAGCCGCCAGTTGTCCGGGCGTTCCGGCCAGATCATCCAGGTCTGGCTGTGCGGTTCCCACTCGGCGGGCATGCGGAAACCGTCGGTACGCGGGGTGCTGCTCAGGGTTTGCATCGGCTTGGCCACGCCTCAGGACTCCAGCGTGCCGTCGAGGGTCTTGATAGCGCCGTACAGGTTGGGCCGGCGGTCGCGGAACACCCCCCAAGCGCTGCGGATGTGTTCCAGGTGGTCGAGATCGAAGCTGTGCACCAGCACGCCTTCTTCCGTCTCGTTCAGCTCCTCGACCTTGGCGCCGAACTGGTCGGCGATGAACGACGAGCCGTAGAAGTCGATGTGGTAGTCCTCCTGCACCTCGCGGCCGACGCGGTTGCTGGCGATCAGCGGTGTCAGATTGGCGCCAGCATGGCCCTGCTGCACGCGCTGCCAGTGATCGCGGGAGACGATGCCAGGGTCGTGGGGCTCGCTGCCGATGGCAGTGGGGTAGAGCAGCAGCTCGGCGCCGCGCAGCACCATGCTGCGCGCGCTCTCCGGAAACCACTGGTCCCAGCAGATGGCCACGCCGATCCGGCCGTAGCGGGTCTGCCAGACCTTGAAGCCGGTGTCGCCGGGGTTGAAGTAGTACTTCTCGTGGTAGCCTGGGCCGTCCGGGATGTGGCTCTTGCGGTAGAGGCCGAGCATCCGCCCGTCCGCATCGAGGATGGCGATGCTGTTGAAACGCGCTCTCCCAGCCCGCTCGTAGAAGCTGATTGGCAGCACCACGTTCAGTTCGGCGGCAATCTTCTGAAAGTGGCGAATGGCCGGGTTGTCCTCGACCGGGGTGGCCAGCTGCAGGTACTCCGGGTTGGGCTTCTGGCAGAAGTAGGGGGTCTCGAACAGTTCCTGCAGCAGGACGATCTGCGCGCCCCTGGCCGCGGCCTTGCGCACCAGTTGCTCGGCCCTGGCGATGTTGGCGGCGCGATCCCAGGAGCAGGCCATCTGGGTGGCGGCGACGGTGACGATGCGAGACATGGCGACCTCGTGACAACGGATGGGCGGGAACCTTCAAGCTGGCAGAGGATGATGTCGGGGTCAAATGACGTTAAAAAGTTGGTATCAGTCGGCCAGAAAGCGTAGCGAGCGAAGGCCAGGCAAGGCGAAGACAGGCGAGGACGCGGAGTTTACGAGCTATAGATGAGCAAGTCCGAGCCTGTTTTCAACGCAGCATGGCCGAGCGCAGCAGCTTTCCGGCCGACTGATCAGACCGTGTGCAGGTACCAGTTGTATTCCAGATCGGAGATCGAGTGCTCGAACTCCTCCAGCTCGCTCTCCTTGCAGGCGACGAAGATGTCGATGTAGTCCGGGCTGATGTAGCGGGCGAGGATCTCGCTCTCGTCCAGCCGGCGCAGGGCGTCGCGCAGGTTGTTGGGCAGGCTGGGCTCGACCTTCTCGTAGGAGTTGCCCTCGACCGGCTCGCCCGGCTCGATCCGGTTGGTCAGCCCGTGGTGCACGCCGGCCAGCAGCGCGGCCATCACCAGGTAGGGGTTGGCGTCGGCGCCGGGGACGCGGTGCTCGATGCGTACCGCATCCGAGCTGCCGGTCGGCACGCGCAGGGCCACGGTGCGGTTGTCCAGGCCCCAACAGGGTGCGTTGGGCACGTAGAACTGGGCGCCGAAGCGGCGATAGGAGTTGACGTTGGGACAGAGGAAGGCCATCGAGGCCGGCATGGTCTCCAGCACACCACCGATCGCATGACGCAGAGCGGCGTTCTGCTGGGGATCATCACCGGCGAAGATGTTATTGCCGTCCTTGTCGAGGATCGAGATGTGCACGTGCAGCCCGTCGCCGGCCTGGCCCGGATAGGGCTTGGCCATGAAGGTGGTGTCCATCTCGTGGTCGTAGGCGATGTTTTTGATCAGCCGCTTGAGCAGTACGGCGTAGTCGCAGGCCTTGATGGGGTCGGCGACGTGGTGCAGGTTGACCTCGAATTGCGCCGGGGCGCTCTCCTTGACGATGGCGTCGGCCGGGATGTCCTGTTCCTTGGCGCCTTCGAGGATGTCCTGCAGGCAGTCGACGTACTCGTCGAGATCGTCGATCAGGTAGACCTGGCTCGACTGCGGGCGCTTGCCGGAGATCGGCGAGCGCGGCGGCTGCGGCCGACCGTTCACGTTCTCCTGGTCGATCAGGTAGAACTCCAGCTCGAAGGCGGCGCAGACGGTCAGCTCCAGCGCCTCGAACCGGTCCACCACCTGGCGCAGCACCTCCCGTGGGTCGGCGAAGAAGGGCGTACCGTCGCGCTCGTGCATGGTCATCAGTAGTTGCGCGGTGGGGCGCTTCTGCCAGGGCTCCTTGCTCAGGGTGTTGGGGATCGGGTAGCAGATGCGGTCGGCATCGCCGATGTCCAGACCCAGGCCGGTGCTCTCGACGGTGGCGCCGTTGATGTCCAGGGCGAACAGCGAGGCGGGAAGGTTGATGCCCTGTTCATATACCTTATGCAGACTGGTGCGTTCGATGCGTTTGCCGCGCACCACGCCGTTCATGTCGGCGATGAGCAGGTCGACGAACAACACCTCGGGATGTTCCTTGAGGAACGCGTTCGCTTCGTTGAGCTGAACGGCACGCGGGGGTACCGACATGATGTAACACCTTGATTGTTTAAAATTTCAATCATTCATTGAGTTAATGTTGAGTCAATCCCAAAGCTCTGGCGCTGTCAAGGCACGCTGCCGCTACTTCGGAATAGGGCTTGCATGCCGATTTTACGGCCTTTCGGAGCCTCTCCTGCGGAGTGGTCCAAAGCCCGCCATGGCTGGCAAGGCCCCTGCGCGCCGTTTCGCCGCGGAGGCTGTTGTCTAAAAAAATGAACAAGACTAAGCTCGGTTCCACCCCCGACAGTCAGGATGATGCTATGCCCCGTCTGCCCCTGATCGGCGTGACCGCCTGCACCCGCCAGATCGGCCTGCACCCTTTCCATATTGCCGGCGACAAGTACCTGCGGGCGGTGGCGGAGGGCGCCGGCGGCCTGCCGCTGATCATTCCCGCGCTGGGCGAGCTGATCGACCAGAAGGCCCTGCTGGAGCGGCTCGACGGCTTGCTCTTCACCGGCTCGCCGTCGAATGTCGAGCCCCACCATTACCAGGGCGTTGCCAGCGAGCCGGGCACCCACCACGATCCGGCCCGCGACCGCACCACGCTGCCGCTGATCCGCGCCGCGGTTGCCGAGGGCGTGCCGCTGCTCGGCATCTGCCGGGGCTTCCAGGAGATGAACGTGGCCTTTGGTGGCAGCCTGTACCAGAAGGTCCACGAGGCCGGTCCCTATGCGGATCATCGCGAGGTGGAGGATGAGGCGCTGGAGGTCCAGTACGGGCCGCGCCATGCGCTGCACGTGCAGTCGGGCGGGCTGCTCGCCGGGATCGGCCTGCCCCGGCAGATCGAGGTCAACTCGCTGCATGGCCAGGGTGTAGAGCGCCTGGCGCCCGGTCTGCGCATGGAAGGGTTGGCCCCGGACGGGCTGATCGAAGCGTTTTCCGTCGAGGGCGCGCAGACTTTCGCCCTCGGCGTGCAGTGGCATCCGGAATGGCAGTCCCGCTGCAATCCCCATTCCCAGGCCCTGTTCCAAGCCTTCGGCGATGCCTGCCGGCGTCGGGCGGAGCGCCGTTAGCGGGCCGTCCGGCCCGAGCGCAAGGAGTTTCATCATGAACGCCAGTGGCAAGCTCGACCGTCTCACGCTCTGGCTGAAGGAGCGCAAGATCACCGAGGTGGAGTGCCTGATCAGCGACCTGACCGGCATCGCCCGCGGCAAGATCGCCCCGACCAGCAAGTTCATCGCCGAGAAGGGCATGCGCCTGCCGGAAAGCGTGCTGCTGCAGACCGTGACCGGCGACTACGTGAACGAGGACATCTATTACCGGCTGCTCGACCCGGCCGAGATCGACATGTTCTGCCATCCCGACGAGAGCGCTGTGTTCCTCGTGCCCTGGGCCATCGAGCCCACCGCCCTGGTGATCCACGACACCTGCGACAAGTGGGGCAATCCCATAGAGCTGTCGCCGCGCAACCTTCTCAAGAAGGTGCTGGCGATGTATGCCGAGCGCGGCTGGCAGCCGATCGTCGCGCCGGAGATGGAGTTCTACCTGACCCAGCGCAGCGACGACCCGGACTATCCGCTGCAGGCGCCGGTGGGCCGTTCCGGGCGGCGGGAGACCGGCCGCCAGTCGTTCTCCATCGACGCGGCCAACGAGTTCGACCCGCTGTTCGAGGACATGTACGACTGGTGCGAGGCCCAGGGGCTGGATCTGGACACCCTGATCCACGAGGAAGGCACCGCGCAGATGGAGATCAACTTCCGCCACGGCGAGGCGCTGCACCTGGCCGACCAGATCCTGGTGTTCAAGCGCACCATGCGCGAGGCGGCGCTCAAGCACAACGTGGCCGCCACCTTCATGGCCAAACCGATGACCGGCGAGCCGGGCAGCGCCATGCACCTGCATCAGAGCGTGGTCGACTGCGAGGGTTGGAACATCTTCTCCAATCCGGACGGCTCCATGAGCGAGCTGTTCCTCAACCATATCGGTGGGCTGCAGAAGTACATTCCCGAGCTGCTGCCGCTGTTTGCGCCCAACGTCAACTCGTTCCGCCGCTTCCTGCCCGGCACCTCGGCGCCGGTCAACGTCGAGTGGGGCGAGGAGAACCGTACCGTCGGGCTGCGCGTGCCGGACTCCACGCCGCACAACCGGCGGGTGGAGAACCGCCTGCCCGGTGCCGACGCCAACCCCTACCTGGCCATCGCCGCGAGCCTGCTGTGCGGCTACATCGGCATGGTCGAGCAGCTGCAGCCGAGCGCGCCGGTACAGGGCCGCGGCTATGAGCGGCGCAGCCTGCGCCTGCCGCTGACCCTGGAGGCAGCGCTGGAGCGCATGGAGAACTGCCATGCCCTGGAGCGCTACCTGAGCCCGCGCTTCATCACCGCCTATGTCGCGGTGAAGCGCGCCGAGCACGAGAACTTCAAACGGGTGATCAGCTCCTGGGAGCGGGCCTTCCTGCTCCTCTCGGTGTAACCCGCCAGGCGTTTCCCGGCCCGCCCGACGGGCCATGCCCTGAGGAGGGAACTCCCATGAAAGGCACTTCCGGCAATCCGCAAACCCGGCAGTGGCAGGAACTCAGCCGCGCCCACCACCTGCCACCGTTCACCGACTACAAGCTGCTCAACGCCCGCGGCCCGCGGATCATCACCCGTGCTTCCGGCGTCTACCTGTGGGACAGCGAAGACAACCGCATCCTCGACGGCATGGCCGGACTGTGGTGCGTCAACGTCGGCTACGGCCGCGAGGAACTGGTCGAGGCGGCCAGCCGGCAAATGCGCGAGCTGCCCTACTACAACCTGTTTTTCCAGACCGCCCACCCGCCGGCCGTGGAGCTGGCCCGGGCGATCGCCGAGCTGGCGCCGCCCGGCATGCACCACGTGTTCTTCACCGGCTCCGGCTCGGAGGCCAACGACACTGTGCTGCGCCTGGTGCGCCACTACTGGGCGACCCGCGGGCAACCGCGGAAGAACGTCATCATCGGCCGCTGGAACGGCTACCATGGCTCCACCGTCGCCGGGGTCAGCCTGGGCGGCATGAAGGCCATGCACGGCCAGGGCGACCTGCCGATCCCCGGCATCGCGCACATCGACCAGCCCTACTGGTTCGGCGAAGGCGGCGACCTAGACCCGGAGGAATTCGGCGTGCATGTCGCCGATCAGCTCGAGCGCAAGATCCTCGAGATCGGCGAGGACAAGGTCGCCGCCTTCGTCGCCGAGCCGATCCAGGGAGCCGGCGGGGTGATCATCCCACCGGACAGCTACTGGCCGCGGATTCGCGAGATTCTCCACAAGTACGACATCCTGTTTGCCGTCGACGAGGTGATCTGTGGCTTCGGCCGCACTGGCGAGTGGTTCGGCAGCCAGTACTACGGGCTGCAGCCGGACTTGATGATGATCGCCAAGGGGCTGACCTCCGGCTACCTGCCGATGGGCGGGGTGGTGGTACGCGATGCGCTGGTCGAGGTGCTCGAGGAAGGCGGCGAGTTCTACCACGGCTTCACCTATTCCGGGCATCCGGTGGCGGCGGCGGTGGCTTTGGAGAACATCCGTCTGCTGCGCGAGGAGGGCATCGTCGAGCGGGTCAGAATGCGGACCGCGCCCTATCTGCAGCAGCGCTGGCGGGAGCTCGCCGAGCATCCGCTGGTTGGGGAAACCCGCGGGCTAGGGATGCTGGCCGCGCTGGAACTGGTCAGGGACAAGCGGACCCGCGAGCGCTTCGCCAGCGACCTGGCGGTCGGCCTGCGCTGCCGCGAGCACTGCTTCGACAACGGGCTGGTGATGCGCGCGGTCGGCGACACCATGATCGTCGCCCCGCCCCTGGTGATTTCCGAGTCGGAGATCGACGAGCTGATCGCCAAGGCGCTGCTCTGCCTGGACCTGACCGCGAGCGAAATGCCGGGTTGAGGTAGGGCGGGTAAAACCCGCCGATTTCGGCGTATGTCTTCGCCATGTCCGGCGGGTTGCACCCGCCCTTCCTGCTATTTGGTAGCGAATAGTGGTTGGGCAGCGCATTGAGAGGGATCATTGAAATTATGAATACGGATTACGATCAAACCCGCATCGAGGATGCCGTTCTGGCTCTCCTGGCCGTTTTCAGTTTTGACGAGGGCCGGGTATGGAAGGGCTTCGACTTCGACGTAATGGATAGCTTGCATTCACAAGGATTCATCAGCGATCCAAAGAGCAAGTCCAAGTCGGTATGGCTCACTCCAGAGGGCATCGAACGGGGCCGAAAGATCGCAGAGCGTCTATTCGGTAGTTCTTCTGCGGATACTGTCTAATTTTCATGCAAGCCGGACTCGCGTTGCAGGCCGGCTTGATATAGCTCCGTAGCCTTGTAGGGCGGGAGAAACCCGCCAACTTCGGCGTGGTTTAGCGCCATGTCCGGCGGACTTCACCCGCCCTACCTACTGGAGAAGCGCCTGTAGGCGGCGGGCAGGGCGGGCAGGGCGGGAAGAGGCGTGAGAGCATGCCCCGCCCTGCTTGCTCGAATATGAGCAAGTTGCTTACACTTTTTCCATGAAAGCCATCTTCGTCGAAACCATGAGCTTCACCGCCACGGTCGGCGACTACCTGACCGACGACGAGTATCGGCAGCTCCAGAGGGAGCTGCTGAAGAACCCCGAGGCCGGCGACGTCATGCCGCGCACGGGCGGCTTCCGCAAGCTGCGCTGGGCCGATGGACGCAGAGGGAAGGGAAAGCGTGGTGGCTTGCGCGTCATCTACTACTGGCTGCTCGACGATGGCCAATTCTGGATGTTCGCCATCTTCGACAAGGACGAGCTGGAGAACCTGACCGCCGAGCAGGAGAAGCTGCTCAAGCAGGCCATCACCGCAGAGCTGAAAAAGCGAGGTGCCAAGTGAAAAAGCGTGATTTGTTTGCCGAGCTGATGCAGGGCATCGGCGAAATGGCGGCGCACCGCGAGGGCAAGATCACCCTGCGCCAATACGAGGTCGAGGAAAAGCCGGCGCCGGAGGTGTCGGCGAGCGAGATCGTCGCCCTGCGCAAGAAAATGCACATGTCCCAGCAGGTGTTTGCCCGCCGCTTCCGCATCAGCACGGGCACCCTGCGCAAATGGGAGCAGGCCAAGGCCAAGCCGAACGCCCAGGCCGCCGTTCTCATCAGGCTGGTCGAGCAGTACCCCGACATGGCCGAAAGACTGGCCGCGATCTGACCGCGGAGTCCCATATGGCCATCAGCAGTTCCCGTTCCACCCGCACAAAGCATATGCTTTGCATACGCCTTGATCTGTTGCTATATTGCATATGCTCAACATATGTTTTAGGGGGTAGGCATGCGTACTGTCTCTATTTTCAAGAACGGCAAGAATCAGGCGATTCGACTACCGAATGACATGGCTTATGAAGGCGTCGGGGAGCTGGAGATTTCGCGCGAGGGCGACGTAATCACTCTTCGCCCGGTGCGGCCAACATGGCAATCCCTGGCCGATGTGCCGAAAGCCGATGCCGACTTTCTTCAAGAGCGCCCGCCTGTTGTTGGTAATGAAGGCAGGTTCAATCTGTGACTGTGACGACCTACATGCTCGATACCTGCATTTGTTCGTTCATCATGCGGGAACTCCCTGAGTCGGTTTTGCAGCGGTTGGCGGCAGAAGTTAGCCACGGCAATCGAATCGTTATTTCTACCGTCACCTACGCCGAAATGCGTTTCGGCCAGATCGGTAAGAAAGCCTCAGCCAAGCATAAAACTTTGGTTGATGAATTCGTGAAACGGTTAGACGCCGTGTTGCCGTGGGATCAACGCGCCGTAGATGCGACCGTTGAAGTAATGCGAGCGCTGACCGAGGTGGGCACGCGAATCGGCCCCAATGACACTGCTATCGCAGGTCATGCGATAGCCTCCGGCTGTACGCTTGTGACAAATAATGTTCGTGAATTTGGCCGTGTACCTGGCCTTGTTTACGAAGACTGGGTTTAAGATGAAAATATTTTGTAGGTTAGGGTGAGCTTGCGAACCCCAACGAATCGTGTCGACGATACCCTTGCAACGTTGGACTTCGCGGAGTTCAGCTCGGCTTATGGGCTTCGCGGCTCGGCTTAATTAAGATGTTAGACTTCGTTTTGCAGGCTGATGAGTGAAATACAGCGATCAGAATGTAAAGGAAATTATGAACATTGTTGAGCAACTGAAGCGAGATTTTCCTGGGCGTTCCTTGAAGAGAATAGTAAAAGATGCTGAGCGTGTTTATTGGAATCGCAAAACACATAAACCAATAAAGAGCGGAGCGCCAGATCATGTCCTAAAAAATATTGAAAGAGTAAAAAAGGCAGAAGGAGAAAGAAAAAAACAAGGGCGTAGTCTGCCAAGAGCTAGTTTTGTACAGGGTGGTACAGCAGCTCCGTAGGTTAGAGTGAGCTTGCAAATCCCAACTTCCGTGTCGACGATCCCCCCTGCAACGTTGGGTTTCGCGGGGCTCAGCCCAACCTATGGGCTGAAGCGTTCAACCCGACGCTGCTGAGCGGCGCCTACATATAAGTTCCGCATATCCCCCTTCATGGTGCTTGTAAAGCAGCCCCGAGCCTTGCCAGACTGCGCGCCGTTGCACCACCTCGAGCCGGCCGGGCAGGGCGGCGGCGCACAGGCGCCCGCCCGC
Organism: Azotobacter armeniacus; assembly: GCF_054779355.1. Classification (NCBI taxonomy): domain Bacteria; kingdom Pseudomonadati; phylum Pseudomonadota; class Gammaproteobacteria; order Pseudomonadales; family Pseudomonadaceae; genus Azotobacter; species Azotobacter armeniacus. The sequence goes on along the minus strand of NZ_BAAGYK010000033.1, from coordinate 63,354 downwards.
CCGGAGACCTCAACGACAAAAGGAGCGGTACGCATGAAACACCTTGGCAAGACCCTTCTCGCGCTGTCCCTGGGCATGCTCGCCGCGTGCGACAAGCCCGCCGAGAACGCGAGCAAGCAGGCGGAGATCGGCGCGGCAGCCCCCGCGTCGCCGGCCGCGCAGACCCTGCACGTCTACAACTGGTCGGACTACATCGGCGAGAGCACCCTGACGGACTTCTCCGCGGAAAGCGGGATTCAGATCGTTTATGACGTATTCGACAGCAACGAGGTACTGGAGGCCAAACTGCTCGCCGGCAGCTCCGGCTACGATGTGGTGGTGCCGTCCAACCCCTTCCTGGCCAAGCAGATCAAGGCCGGCGTGTTCCAGAAACTGGACCGCAGCAAGCTGCCGAACTGGCAGAACCTCGACAAGGATCTGCTCAAGGCGCTGGAGCCGAGCGATCCGGGCAACCAGTACGCGGTGCCCTACATGTGGGGCACCGTCGGCATCGGCTACAACCTGGACAAGGTCAAGGCCGCTCTTGGCGACCAGGCGCCGCTGGACTCCTGGGATCTGGTGTTCAAACCCGAGAACATCGAGAAGCTGAAGGCCTGTGGCGTGGCCTTCCTCGACTCGCCGACCGAAATGCTGCCCGCCGCCCTCCACTACCTGGGCTTCGCGCCCGACAGCAGCAACCCCGAGGAGCTGAAGAAGGCCGAGGAGCTGTTCCTGCAGATCCGCCCGCAGGTGGCCTACTTCCATTCCTCCAAGTACATCTCCGACCTGGCCAACGGCGACACTTGCGTGGCCATCGGCTACTCCGGTGACATCTACCAAGCCAAGGCGCGCGCCGAGGAGGCCGGCAACGACGTGAAGATCGCCTACAGCATTCCCAAGGAAGGCGCCGGCAGCTTCTTCGACGTGCTGGCCATTCCCGCCGATGCGAAGAATGTCGAGCAGGCCCATGCCTTCATCAATTATCTGCTGAAGCCGCCGGTGATCGCCGAAATCACCAACGAGGTGCAGTTCCCCAACGGCAACGCCGCGGCCACGCCGCTGGTCGACGAGGCGATCCGCACCGATCCGGGCATCTACCCGAGTCAGGATGTCCTGCAGAAGCTCTATACCTACCCGGACCTCGCTGCCGACACCCAGCGCGCAATGACCCGCAGCTGGACGCGGATCAAGTCGGGGACCTGAGGGTCCTGACGGGGTCGGCGGAGACGCGCTTGTCGCCGCCCGGTTCCGGTGCACAGCGGACGTGTCGCGCCGCAGGCCGGCCGCGTCTCCTGCAGCAGGCCGCCGAGCCCTGGCAGGAAGACTTGGCCCGCCCGCATACCACGCGGAGCGCCCCGCCGGCCGCGGCGGACGCTCCGCAACCCGATTGCCGCCTCCCACGGGCTGCCTGAACGGTTGGCCGAAGGCCGACGGGGCGACCGGAGGCCCCCTGTTCATTAGTGGAGTTGTGACCATGGCGACTGTCGCCAGTGCTAACAAGAATGCTCTCGCCGACGATCAGCCGGCGAAGGAGGTGCTGGTCAGGATCGACCGGGTGACCAAGAAGTTCGATGAGATGGTGGCGGTGGACGACATCTCCCTGACCATCCACAAGGGCGAGATCTTCGCCCTGCTCGGCGGCTCCGGCTGCGGCAAGTCGACCCTCTTGCGCATGCTCGCCGGCTTCGAGCGGCCGAGCGAGGGACGCATCTATCTGGAGGGTCAGGACATCACCGAGCTGCCGCCCTACGAGCGGCCGATCAACATGATGTTCCAGTCCTATGCACTGTTCCCGCACATGACGGTGGAGCAGAACATCGCCTTCGGCCTCAAGCAGGACCGCCTGCCCAAGGCCGAGATCGACGAGCGCGTGGCGGAAATGCTCCGGCTGGTGCAGATGACCCAGTACGCCCGGCGCAAGCCGCACCAGTTGTCCGGCGGCCAGCGCCAGCGCGTGGCCCTGGCCCGCTCGCTGGCCAAGCGGCCGAAGCTGCTGCTGCTCGACGAGCCGATGGGCGCGCTGGACAAGAAGCTGCGCTCGCAGATGCAGCTGGAGCTGGTGCAGATCATCGAGCGGGTCGGGGTGACCTGCGTGATGGTCACCCACGACCAGGAGGAGGCGATGACCATGGCCGCGCGCATCGCCATCATGCATCAGGGCTGGATCGCCCAGGTCGGCTCGCCCATGGACATCTACGAGACCCCGGCCAGCCGGCTGGTCTGCGAGTTCATCGGCAGCGTCAACCTGTTCGACGGCGAACTGGTGGACGACAGCGCCGACCACGCGATCATCGCCTGTCCGCAGCTGGAGCGGCCCATCTACATCGGCCACGGCATCTCCACCCGCGCCGAGGAGAAGCGCGTGACCTACGCCCTGCGCCCGGAAAAGGTCCAGCTCGGCACGGAAAAGCCCGAGCTGCAGCACGCCGAACACAACTGGTCGAACGGCCGGGTGAAGGACATCGCCTACCTGGGTGGCCACTCGATGTACTACGTCGAGCTGCCCTCGGGGCTGGTGGTGCAGGCGTTCATGGCCAACGCCGAGCGCCACGGCCGACGCCCGACCTGGGGCGATCTGGTGTACGTCAGCTGGTTCGATGACGGCGGGGTGGTGCTGCACACATGAAAAGACTTCGCCAACTGCTCCCCGGCGGCCGCCAGCTGGTCGTCGGCATCCCCTTCGTCTGGCTGCTGCTGTTCTTCCTGCTGCCCTTCGCCATCGTGCTGAAGATCAGCTTCTCCGAGGCCGCGGTGGCGATTCCACCCTACACGGAGATCTTCGCCTACGTCGACCAGCGCCTGCAGGTGCTGGCCAACCTGAACAACTATGTGTTCCTAGGCCAGGACGCACTGTACCTGTCCGCCTACCTGGGCTCGCTGAAGATCGCCACCGTCGGCACCCTGCTCTGCCTGCTGATCGGCTACCCGATGGCTTATGCCATCGCCCGCGCCAGCAAGGAGATGCAGGCCGTCTGCCTGCTGCTGATCATGATGCCGACCTGGACCGCGATCCTGATCCGCGTCTACGCCTGGATGGGCATCCTCGGCAACAACGGCCTGCTCAACGGCCTGCTGCAGGGTATCGGTCTGATCGACGAACCGCTGCGCATCCTCAACACCGATCTGGCCGTGTACATCGGCGTGGTCTATTCCTACCTGCCGTTCATGGTCCTGCCGCTCTACGCCAACCTGGTCAAGCACGACCCCAGCCTGCTGGAGGCCGCCGCCGACCTGGGCGCGCACCCGCTCGCCAGCTTCTGGAAAATCACCGTGCCGCTGTCGAAGAACGGCATCGTCGCTGGCTGCATGCTGGTGTTCATCCCGGTGGTCGGCGAGTTCGTCATCCCCGAGCTGCTCGGCGGCCCCGAGACACTGATGATTGGCAAGGTGCTCTGGCAGGAATTCTTCAACAACCGCGACTGGCCGGTGGCCGCGGCCCTGGCGGTGGTGATGCTGGCGATCCTCCTGGTGCCGATCATCCTGCTCAACCGCAACCAGGCCAAGGAACTGGAGGAGCGGCTATGAAGCGTCCGAGCTTTTCCAGCCTCATGCTGTGGGGCGGTCTGCTGTTCATCTACTTGCCGATGGTCATCCTGGTGATCTATTCATTCAACGACTCGCGGCTGGTGACCGTGTGGGGCGGCTGGTCGGTGCGCTGGTACGCCGGGCTGCTCGACAACCGGCAGCTCCTGGGCGCGCTCGGACGCTCCCTGCAGATCGCCCTGTGCACCGCCATAGCAGCAGTGGCCCTCGGCACCCTGGCGGCCTTCGTGCTGACCCGTATCCCGCGCTTTCGTGGCCGGAGCCTGTTCGGCGGGCTGGTTACCGCGCCGCTGGTGATGCCCGAGGTGATCACCGGCCTGTCGCTGCTGTTGCTGTTCGTGGCCATGGCCCAGATGATCGGCTGGCCGGCCGAGCGTGGCCTGACCACCATCTGGATCGCCCACACCACCTTTTGCACTTCCTACGTGGCGGTGATCGTGGCGGCGCGCCTGCGCGAGCTGGACTTGTCCATCGAGGAGGCGGCGATGGACCTGGGCGCGCGGCCCTGGAAAGTGTTCCTGCTGATCACCATGCCGATGATCGCCCCCTCGCTGGGCGCTGGCGGCATGTTGTCCTTCGCCCTGTCGCTGGACGACCTGGTGCTGGCCAGCTTCGTCTCCGGCCCCGGCTCGACCACCCTGCCGATGGAGATCTTCTCTGCGGTGCGCCTGGGGGTGAAGCCGGACATCAACGCCGTGGCCAGCCTGATCCTGCTGGCGGTGTCGCTGTTCACCTTCCTTGCCTGGTTCTTCATGCGCCGCAGCGAGGCCCGCCGGCGGCGGGCGCTGCAGCAGGTCCACGAGGACGAGAAGCGCCAGCCTTCCTGGCAGCCGGCCGGCCAGTCCTAGAAGCCCGTAGTCGTGTAGGGTGGATGGCCGGAGCCATCCACCATGGTGGAAAAGACCTGCGGTCGTTTTCCACCCTACTCGACTACCGAGGATGGGCTCAGCGCAGCGCCGCGGCGTAGCCTTCTTCCTGCAGCACCTGGCGCACCGCCGGGCGCTGGAGCATCCGCCGGTAATGGGCCTGGCAGTTGGCGGGCAGGGCGATGCCGGTGCGGTCGGCCCAGAACTCCACGTAGAACAGCGCGCAGTCGGCGATGCCGAAGGTGCCGGCCAGGTAGTCGCGCCCGTCGAGCAGCCGCTCGGCGACTGCGAAGCCGCGCACGAGGATCTCCCGCCCTTGCGCCTTGACCGCCTCGTGCTCCGCCGCGCTGGCGGCGAACTTCTCGGTGGTGAAGATCCGCGCGAAGCCCTGGCCGTGCAGGGTGCCGACCGCGAAATTCATCGCCTCCAGCACCCGCGCCTCGCCGTCGGCGTCCTCCGGCAGCAGCCGGCGTTTCGGATGGCTGCGTGCCAGCCACCAGGCGATGGACTGGAAGTCGGTGAGCGCCGTGCCGTCGTTGCGCACCAGGGTCGGGATGGTCGCCTTGGGGTTGATGGCCAGGTACTCGGGTTTGTGCTGGTCGCCGGCCAGCAGGTTGACCAGGTAAACCTCGAACACCAGCTCCAGCTCTTCCAGCAGGATGTGGATGCCGGTGCTGCAGGAGCCGGGGGTCATGTAGAACTTCATCATGCCTCGGCTTCCTCCTGGTCGAGCTCCGGCTCGAGCAGGCCCCGCTCGCGGAGCATGGCCTTGAAGCCCTTCATCACCGGGCGGGAGATCATGGTCTCGGCCAGCACGCGCTTTTCGTAGAGGAGGAACTGCATGTCCTCGTCAAGGCACTTGCGGGCATCGGCGATCAGCTGATGGATATCCGCCCCGAGTTTCTCGCCGGGACGACCCTTCGCCTGCTCGTAGAGCAGCGCCATGACCAGCTTCTCGGTGGGCTTCATCTTGCACTTGCCGTCGAGGATCTTGAGCATCACCGCGCTGGCGCAGTCGACATGGATCGGCGACAGCGGATGCTCCTCGGCCCAGCGGGCCACGTGCTCGGCGCTCATGCCATCTCCTCGCCGGCGGCGCTGCGCCGCGCGTAGTCGAGCAGGGATGTCTCGATGGCCTCCCAGGCATAGGCGGAAACCGCGCGCACGCCGATGGCCCCGAGTTTCTCGGTCGGCCCGTCGCCGATCTTGGCGACGAACACCGCCTGGCAGTCCTTGATGGCTTCGAGGATACCGGCCATCGCACTCTGGCTGGAGCTGTTGCCCAGGCAGTAGTGCTCCACCTCGCGCGATTCCAGCAGACGGCAGCTTTCCGGGGTGACCTCGTAGATTGCGAAGCGCTTGGCGTGGCCGAAGTGCTCGCTGATCGCCTGGCCTTCCTTGCTGGCCACCGCCAGCTTCACCGGGAATTCGATCATTATTGTTGTTCCTCTAATCAGCGGTATGGCGCAAGAGTTTCAGGCAGGCCCGCGAGGCGGCCAGCTCCACCGCGCGCAGGTCGTCGAAGTTGCGCACGTGCGGGTCGGCGCCAGCCGCCAGAAGGACCGCCAGCAGTTCCGGGCGGTCACTCGAGGCGGTGTACATCAGCGCCGTGGAGCCGGCGTCGTTGCGGTTGTCCAGCTCGATGCCGGCATCGATCAGATCCTGCACCAGAGCGGTATCGCGGGACACGCAGCCGAGCCAGAGGGCGGTATTGCCGTCGTCGTTGCGCGCCTGGATGTCGGCGCCGAGGGCCAGCAGCTCCCGGACGATCTCCCGGCGGCCCTGCAGGGCGGCGCGCATCAGCGGGGTCAGGCCGTGCTGGCCGCGGGCCTCGAGGCCGCCCGCCGGGTACTGCCACTCGGCGAGGAAGGCGGCCAGTTCGGCACTGGGCGCGCCTTCCGGCGAGGCTGCGGCTTCGGTCAGGGCGTTGGCCAGCGGCCGGTAGCCGCCGTCGACGCTGTAGACGCGGGCGAAGCGGAAGTCGCTGAACATCTGCGCGAAGGTCTTGCTGGAGTTGCCGTGGTAGCAGTAGATCAGCACCGGCTTCTCCTTCGGCAGGCGGCCGAGCCACAGCGGCACGCGGTCCTCGGAGAGGTGCATGGCGCCGTCCAGGTGCTCCTGCTTGTAGCTGTGCATGTCGCGCACGTCGAACAGGCTGAGCTCCGGCTCGGCGCGGATCAGGTCCGCGGCCTCGACCGCGGAAAGGCATTGGTAGGGAATCCGTTCGGCAGGGGCCATGAAGGGTCTCCGCAGGCGTCAGTGGGGGAGGGTGTCGGGGTCGTCGGCGTAGGCCGGCGCGGATTCGATGCGCGGGTCCTCCACCGGCAGGCCGACGGTGAAGTGGTAGAGCGTCTGCCAGGCGCTGCCGCCGAGGCCGAGCAGGGCGTGCACCGGGTCGTCGAAGAAGCAGCCGATGCCGGTGCCGCGCAGGCCCTGGGCCTCCGCCTCCAGGTAGAGCGCCTGGCCGATCAGCCCGGCCTCGCGGTACAGGCTGCGGTAGGCGGCCGGGCCGACCGCCAGCGCGGCATCGAATTCGGCGAGCATGCCGAGGGCGAAGCAGGCGTTGGCGGCGATGTCCTGGTGGCAGTGCAGGCTGCGGGTGGCGCGCTGCAGTTCGAGCGGCTCCAGGCTGGCCAGCTGCAGCAGGGGCTCAAGGCCGGGTACCGGGTCGAGGGCGAAGCGCCCGGCCAGCATCGGGCGCAGGGCCTCCAGCTGCACCGTGTTGCGCGGCAGCAGATAGAGGCCGGGGGGCAGCCCTTCGACGCGGGCGACGAACAGCACCAGCGCCATCCGCGGGACCTCGCCGAACACATCCCAGGGCAGCCCGGCGGCCGGCTGCAGGCGGGCGAGGATCGAGGCGAACTGCGCCTGGGTCATCACATGCTGGCGGTCGAAGCGCTGGGCGCTGCGCCGCTCGCCGAGCAGCGCCTGCACCGGCTTGGCGGCCTCGCCGGGGGCGCGCGGGACGGCCACGGGCAGTGCGGCGGCGGGCTGCACCGCACCGTCGACGCGGCGAGTGGCGGCGGCCACCTGGGCGATCGCTGGCCAGCGATACATGGGATGGCGATCGATGGTCGAGGCCACGCCGTGCCACTCGGCATGCTCGGCCAGGGCCTGCAGTTCGGTGCTCGCCAGCGGTGCCGGCGCGGCGGCGGAGAAGCTCGCGGCAAGGAGGATTTCCGCTTCCTCCAGCTCGGTTTCAGCGCGCTTGCGGGCGGGGAACTCGGCGAGCCGGTCGATGCCGGCCAGCCGCGCGAGCGTGTCGCTGCCGATGTGCGCCTGCTCGGCCAGCCGCCAGCCGAGCGCGGCGGCAGCGTAGCGCAGGGCGCCGGCGGCATGGCCGGTGTCCAGCTGGCAGTAGCGGAAGGCGCGCTCGCCGTACTTCCAGGCCTCGCGCCACATCACCGAGGTGAGCAGGATGGCCAGGCTCGGCCCCTGGCCTGCGGCGTGGTGCGCGGCGCGCAGCTCCAGTGTGTGGTTTTCGGGACGGTAGTGGTACAGACCGTCCTGCAGCGCGTCGAAGCCGGCGATCAGCAGGTAGGCCTCGGTGGGGTGCAGGTTGCCGCTCGACGGGTTGGCGCGCACCGCCCAGCGGTCCGGGCCGTAGCGCTTCCAGGCGGTGAGGCCGAGCGACAGCTGCAGCAGGGCGGCGAGGCTTGCCAGATCGGGCGGCAGCGGCGTCTGCCGCGGATCGTCCAGCCGGGCGAAGGGCCGCTGCAGCGCAGCGTGCAGGGCGCTGCCGGGCGGCACTGCCGAAAGCCGTGGCAGGACGATTTGCGGCGCGCCGGTGAAGTGGCGGAACGGTGCCGGCTGGGCGTCCCAGTCGAGGGTTCCGGGACCGGGGGCATAGGCCTCGAAGCGGTGCTTGGTGCGCTGGTGGTAGTCCAGCACGGTCGCCAGGGCGGCGGGGGCGGGCGGAGTCTGGGTCGGCATGGCTCTGATGGAATTTTTGTAGGCCGGGGGATCTTACCTGCAAGAGCAGTACCAGACTGCGGATTGCCCGTCTGACAAGGGTTGCTGCGGTCTGGCAGTGGGGCGGTGGTGCGACATTGTCGGCTTTATGACAGGGCACCAGGGGAAAATCGGTGCACTGCGCCTGTGCCGTGTAAGGTTCGGCTGACATATCCTGTGCCTGTGTAAAAGTCCGGGTAAAGCCTGACTGACAATGGTTCTTCCGCGCTCTGCGCCCTTAGGATACAACCATGTCCGGCGTCGCGAACCGTCGCCGGGTGCTGTCATCCATCACATTGATCTGAGGGCACTCCATGCAGTCGACCCGTCTACTCGCCGGCCTGGGCCTGGCGCTCTGCCTGGGCAGTTCCGTGGCGCTGGCCAGCCCTGTCCATCACCACGTTGACGCCCATGCCGCCCGTAACGGCCACGCACAGCAGCGGCCACCAGCGGATTTCGGCCCGGTGCGCCAGTCGATCCATGCCCAGCGCCACCACATTGGCCGCGGCCCGGCACTGCCGGCGCACGTGAAAATCGTCAAGGGCAGACCGCTGCCGCCTGGCTGGGGCCACCGGCTGAGTACCAGGCAACTGCATCACCTGCCGCACTACCACGGCTACGAGTGGCGCCGCGCTGGCAGCAATCTGCTGCTGGTCGACAGCCGTAATGGCATCGTCCACGAGGTTCTGCACGGCGTACTGGACTGAGCTCCCCGCTCAGTCCTGGGGAACCCAGACCTTGCCTTCCATCAGACGGCGTGCGCTGCGGCTCATCACCACCCGGGTTATCCGCCAGGTGCCGTCGCTCTGCCGTGCCTCGGCGCCCACCGCGAGCACGCCCGAGGCGTGGCCGAAGCGCAGTGTGCTGGCCAGTTCGCGACCGATCATCCGCCGCACCAGGGTACCGGGAACGGCCGCGGCGGCGGCCAGCGCCACCGCCCCGGTGCCGGTCATGGCGTGGTGCAGCCGGCCCATCGAGAGGATGCGCGCCTGCAGGTCGATCTCCGCGGCGCGCACCCGCTTGCCGCCGGCGGCCTGGAAGTCGGCGGCGGGCGCCACGAAGGCCAGCTTGGGGGTAGCCGGGCGCAGCCGGGTGGCCTCCTCTGTCGTCGTCGCCAGGCCCATGGCCACCGCCGCACAGGCGCGGATCGCCTCGCAGCGGGCGAGTAGGGCGGGATTGTCGTTGACTTCCGCCTGGCCTTCGTCGCCGCGCAGGCCGAGGGCCCTGGCCTCGATGAACACGGTGGGATTGCCGGCGTCGATCAGGGTCACTTCGAGCCGTCCCGCGTCGGGCACCTCCAGGACATCGAGCGGCCGGCCGGTTGGGAACAGGGCGCCGTCGGCGGCCGGATCGAGAAATTCCAGGCGGATCTCCGCGCCTGGAAAGCTCACCCCGTCGAGCATGAAACCGCCGCTTTCCAGCGGCTGTCCCTGGCGGACGGGGACATGGGCCAGGATCTGCTTGCCGATATTGGCCTGCCAGAGGCGCACCACGGCCATTCCCTCGGCGGGCGCCGCGACCAGCCCACGGGCGATGGCGAAGGGGCCGACGGCGCCGGTCAGGTTGCCGCAGTTGCCGCTCCAGTCGATGATCGGGGCGTCGATCGCCACCGCGCCGAACCAGTAGTCGAGGTCGCAGTCCTCGCGCGTGCTGGGCGAGACCAGCACCACCTTGCTGGTGCTGGAGAAGCCGCCGCCCAGGCCGTCGATCTGCTTGCCGTACGGATCGGGACTGCCGAGGGCGCGCAGCAGCAGCCGGTCGCGGGCCGGACCGGGCTCGCGGGCGGCGGCGGGCAGGTCGCCAAGGGCGAGGAACAGGCCCTTGCTGGTGCCGCCGCGCATGAGGGTGGCCTGGAGGGCGAGCGGCGGGAGGGAAGCGCTCATGGGGGCTCCTGGGAAAGAGCTGAAGGGAGGTTCGGGGCTGAGGATCAGGGCGCGCCGGCCTGGCCGACGCGCAGCGCCAGCGGCCAGCGGACCGTGCGGCGCGCCGTGGGATCGCCCCAGACCTCGGCCAGTTCGGCGGCAAAGCACTCCACGGGCCTGCGGCCCAAGGCCTTTTCCTGTTCCCGCACGGCGGACCAGGTGTCGATGTAGCCGAGCAGATCGGCCAGCCGCCACTGCACCTCGATCGCCAGCGCAGGTGTCTGGCATTCCGCGAAGGGGAAGGGGAGGCTCCGGTAGCCTTCCTCGACATGGTGCCGCTCGGCCGGCCACCAGGGGCCGAGCACCTGGTAATAGAAGTGCTCGACGACCGGAGCGGGCGCGCCTTCCACATGCAGCACTCCATAGCTGATCAGCGCCAGCATCGCACCCGGCCGGGCGACCCGCCGCACTTCTGCGTAGAAGCGTTCGAGATCGAGCCAGTGGGCGGCCTGGGCGACTGTGACCAGATCGACGCTGGCCGGCGGCAGGCCGCTGTCCTCGGCAAGCGCGATGCGGTACTCCACGCCCGGATGCGGCTCGGCATTGGCGATCTGCGCCGCACTGGCATCGGTTGCCACCACGCGCGCGAAGCGCCCGGCCAGCAGTACCGAGAGCTGGCCGGTGCCACAGCCGCAGTCCAGGGCGCAGGCGGTGGCCGGCGCGAGTCCTGCCAGGTAGTCGATCAGTGCGGCGGGATAGCTGGGGCGGTGCGTCGCATAGCCAGCCGCCGCTGCGGAGAAATGGTCCTTGAAGGGGCGTGGTGCTGTCATGGGGAGGCGTCCGGCATTCCGATTCGACTTGGCTCTGATTGGCCCTTGGACCGCCTGCGTCTTGCGGTCCGCAGGCAGGGCCGGCCTGCAGGCATCCGCGATGCTTGGGAACACCGGCAGGCCCGACGAGCCTACGCTATCAGGCCGAGCGGCCGAGATCTATTGCAGGGACGTCCGCGGGGCCACCGGGCGGTCGTCCTCATCGGCGATGGTCACCTCCACCCGCCGGTTCATGGCGCGGCCGGCCGGGGTGGCATTGCTCGCCACCGGATACCGCTTGCCATAGCCCTGCATGGCGATGCGTCGCGGGTCGATGCCCATCTTGATCAGGGCGATACGAACCGCCTCGGCGCGGCGTTCGGAGAGGCGCTGGTTGTAGGCGTCGGAGCCGGTGCTGTCGGTGTAGCCCTCGACGATGACCTGGCGCTGCGGGCTGGCCTTGAGGAACTCGCCCAGCTTCTGCAGGTCGCGCATGCCGCCGGGCTTGAGTTCGGCGCGGTCGTAGTCGAACAGCACGTCGCTGAAGGTCACCAGGGTACCGCGCTCGGTATGCTTGGCCTGCAGCTCCTCCTGCAGTTGGCGGATCTGCGCGTCGCGGGACTGCAGGCGCGCTTCGCCGCGTTGCGCCGAGGACCGCTGGATTTCCTGTTCGGCGTTGCGCAGGATGATGGTCTGTTCGGCGAACTCCACGCGGCGCCGGGTCAGATAGGCCAACTGGTCGACCTTCTCGGCGCTGGCGCCGCTCTGGTGGGCCTTTTCGGCCTGGTCCAGCAGGTTACCGGCATCCTGGGTTTCCAGGGCGGCGAGCTGGCTGGCGCGCGGATTGTTTTGCAGGGCGATGAAGGCGTCGCGGGCCTGTTCCAGATTGGGGTTGGGCTTGATGGCGCAGGCGGCGAGGCCGATGGCCAGCGCCAGCAGAGACGGCAGGGTGGCGAGCTTGTGCATGGGATTATCCTCCGGCGGTGAACGGGTCGTCGATGGCGAAGCGGCATCTCACTGGATGGTGCGCATGCCTTCTTCGCGCAGTTCCTGGATGCCTTGCTTCATCTCCTCCACAGCCCTCTGTGCCTTGGACGCACGGGCCTTGCGCTCGGCGACGTGGGCATCCCACTCGGCCTGCTCGGCGAGGATGCGGGCCCGCTCGTAGTCCTTCTTCTGCATGGCCAGCTCGGCCTCACGCCATTTTTCCTGTGCCGCGCGCATTTCCAACGGGGCGTATTGAGTGCCGCCAGCACTCACGGCGTCCCTGACGGAGGATTCGGTGAGGGCGAACTGCTCGGTCGGCGGGTTGCCCGCGCAGCCGACCAGGAACAGGCCGCCGAGAGCCAGGGCCGTCAGCCCGGGTATCGGCAGGCGCGAGGCGGTGCTTGTGTCGTTATTGTTCTTCATGGTCGGCCTCCGGTCGAAATTGCCAGGAATACGCGAAACAGGAAGCACCGCCGAAAAAGGCCGGGGCTTATGTTGTGAGCCCGTGCAGCAGCAAATGTTCCTTGGCGCTGCCCGGCGGGCGTCCCCTGTGCGCGACAACCGGAGCCTGCGCAGCGTCGGCGAGCGTGGTCCGGCGATCCTGGAGAGCTGCCAGTTCATCGAGAAAATCACCCACTTCGACCGCGAGCGGACTCACGAGCGCCTGGTCTCGATCGCAACCCCGCGAACGTCTTCGCCGAGACCGAGCAGGCGGCTTTCGGCACCGGTGTACTGGTCGAGGACATCGACTTTTCCGACGACAAGATGCTGCAGGGGCGCACCCTGTCCTATTCCGACACCTAGCGCTATACATTTTCACCGTACTCAGACTCACCTTTCTGGGGCGGCCAGAATAACGGCAGGCGTGGATTTCTCCCCTCTCCCATGCTTGGGAGAGGGGCCAGGGGAGAGGGAGATGGTCGAGTGGAGGAGAGCCGCCGCTAAGGCGGGAGGGGGCTGGCGGGACCATGCGGTCCCCGTCAGCTCAGAGCGGCTCGCTCCACAGGCAGAGGCCCAGGGTGGCGCTCTGGTCGGGGGCGAGCTCCACGGCGTCGTCCAGCACGTTGGCCGTCTCGATGCAAAGCATGCGCTGCCAGGCGTCGTCGGCGAACTGCGAGAGGCGCGCGGCCTTGTCGATCCAGGGGTTCCAGACGATGGCCGAGTGCGAACCACGGGCTTCGAGGCAGATCCGTCGCTTCCAGCCGGGGTCGACCAGGTCGAGGCGCGGCGGGGTGTCCAGATAGATGCGGTCGGTCTCGCCGGTGAAATGCAGGATGCCGCGCTGCTGGCGCTCTTCCCAGTCCTCCAGGGTTTCGATGTAGCGCAGGCCGTCGAGGCCCTCGATGCTCGTCTCGCGGATGTCGCTGACCGCCAGGTAGGTGTGCAGCGCCTGGCTCAGGGCGACCCGGTAGCTGCCGGGGTTGTGGGTGGTCAGGCTGAGGTCAAGGCGCTCGTCGAGGCGGATGGCCAGGGTCAGGTCGAGCGCGTGGGGCCAGCCGGGCAGTCCACCGGCCGGCTGCGGCAGGCTGAAGGCCAGGGTCACCGCGCCGTTCTCCTTGGTGATGTCCTGCAGCTGCCAGTCGCGGCCGCGCACCTCGCCGTGGGCCGGTGCCGGGCCGAGGCCCTCGCGCATGGCGCGCACGCCGGCCGGGTTGCGTGCCAGATCGCCGAACCAGGGCCAGCACACCGGCACGCCGCCGCGCACCGATTGGCTCCGGCGAAACTCCGCCTGCTCGCTGAGCCAGATCAGTGGCGGCTCGTCAATGCGCTGGTAGCTGAGCACCTGGGCGCCCTGTTCGGCGACCAGCAGTTCGGCCGCGGCGGTCCTGATCCGCCAGCAGGGCAGTTCGCCCATTTCGACCCGTTCGACCTGGGGGGCTGTAGAGTGTTGGTTCATGATGAGATCCTCTCAATGCAGATGCTGCATTATTAGATCCCACGTGGTGGAAAAGCTCCATCACGCGGAAGGGGGCCTGCTCGGCTAGGAGAGGGGCGTTAGCGGCGCGGCACCGCGCGGGTGCGGCCGCCGCCGTCGATGGCGACGAAGACGAATACCGCCTCGGTCACCTTGCGCCATTCGCTGAACAGCGGGTCGTCGCTCCACACCTCGACGAGCATCTGGATCGAGCTGCGACCCTGCTGCAGGAGCTTGGTATAGAAGGAGAGTTGGGCACCGACCGCCACCGGCACCATGAAGGCCATGCGGTCGATCGCCACTGTGGCCACCCGTCCGCCGGCCAGTCGGCTGGCCGTGGCGGTGCCGGCCAGATCCATCTGGGCGACCAGCCAGCCGCCGTAGATGTCGCCGAAACCGTTGGCATCGCGGGGCAGTGCGGTGATCTGCAGGGCCAGATCGCCCTGGGGAACCGGGTCATCCTGTTCGAATTCGTTCATGAGGTAGGTTCGTCGGGCGCTTGTCGGGCGGCTGGGAGAGTGCCCCGATTATAATGGGAAGGCCTGGCGGCAGGCGAGCGTGGCCGGAGTGGGATTGTCAAGCACGAGGTTTTCGCCGCATATTTCGCGGTGTGCCGAGTCATGTGGGAAAAGTTCCGTCGGATTGTTTGAAGTCACAAAGCTGTCATGTTCCGTTCATAGAGTGGTCATGCGGCCTGCTGATACTGGCCCACGATCCGACCAACACCGTCCTGCTAGGGAGCAAGGCATGAAACTGAAGTGTTTGATGGCGTCCATGACGTTCGTTGCCGCTGGTATGGCGACCGCGAGCGCGGTTGCCGCCGTCGATCCGGCCCTGCCGGCCTACGAGAAGACCTCCGGCGTTTCCGGTAACCTGTCCAGCGTCGGTTCCGACACCCTGGCCAACCTCATGACCCTGTGGGCCGAAGAGTTCAAGCGCCAGTATCCGAACGTCAACATCCAGATCCAGGCCGCCGGCTCCTCCACTGCGCCGCCGGCCCTGACCGAGGGCACCTCCAACCTCGGCCCGATGAGCCGCGCCATGAAGGACAACGAGCTGCAGGCCTTCGAGGAGAAGTATGGCTACAAGCCGACCGCCGTGCCGGTGGCCATCGACGCTCTGGCGGTGTTCGTGCACAAGGACAACCCGATCAAGAGCCTGGACATCGCCCAGGTCGACGCCATCTTCTCCAGCACCCGTCTGTGCGGCGGCGCCAAGGACATCAAGACCTGGGGCGACCTGGGCCTGACCGGCGAGTGGGCGGCCAAGCCGATCCAGCTGTTCGGCCGCAACTCGGTGTCCGGTACCTACGGCTACTTCAAGGAAGAGGCTCTGTGCAAGGGTGACTTCAAGGCCAACGTCAACGAGCAGCCGGGCTCCGCCTCGGTGGTGCAGTCGGTGTCCAGCACCCTGAACGCCATCGGCTACTCCGGCATCGGCTACAAGACCTCCAGCGTGCGCGCCGTGCCGTTGTCGAAGAAGGGCGGCGAAGCCTTCGAGGCCAACGAGGCCAACGCCCTGGCGGGCAAGTTCCCGCTGGCGCGCTACCTCTACGTCTACGTGAACAAGGCGCCGAACAAGCCGCTGAGTCCGATGGAGGCCGAGTTCGTCAAGCTGGTCCTGTCCAAGCAGGGGCAGGAAGTGGTGGTCAAGGACGGCTACATTCCGATGCCGAAGCGGGTCGCGGACAAGACTCTGAAGGAGCTCGGCCTCTAATTCGGGGGCTGCCAGCCCGGCACGGAGGCCGGGGATTGAAGGCGGGAGCGCCGTGCCCGTCACTCGTTGCGAGTGACGGGCCTTGGCTCGTCACCGCGTTGTAATCTTTCTGTCACAGATGGCGATTAGAGTGCCGCCGGCCGACGCTCGTTGAATGAACGGCGAGCGACGGCCAGGCCGCAAAGCCGCTGCAGCAGCTCATCGACGGCCCGCTGAACGCCCATGCAACCGAGCCCTAATGATGACCGACATGGCAAAAGACCTCCCGACCGCCGTCCCCCAGACGCCGCGCCTGGACTTCAATACTCCCGCCCTGCAACGCAAGCGCCGGCGGCGTGCCCTTCAGGACCGCCTGGCGCGCTGGTACGTCACCATGGGCGGGCTGGCCGTGCTGGGGGCCATTACCCTGATCTTCTTCTATCTGGCCCAGGTGGTTCTGCCGATGTTCCAGGGCGCCGAGCTGAGCGCGCGCGGCGAGCCGCAGCGGCCCGCCTGGCTGGCCGATCAGGGCCGGGCGCTGCTGATGGCGGTCGAGGAGCAGAACAGGGTCGCCATGCGCCTGGATGCCCGCGGCCAGGTACTGTTCTTCGAGCCGGACGGCGAAACGCTGCTCAGCCAGGTCGCGCTGCCGATCCCCGCGGGGGCCGAGATCGTTTCCCTGGGGCAGGACCAGCCCGGCAGCAACCGCCTGGTGCTGGGGCTCTCCAACGGCCAGGTGCTGGTGTTCAGCCATGCCTACCGGGTGACCTATCCAGATAACCGCAAGACCGTCACCCCGCGCATCGAATACCCATTCGGCGAAGCGCCGATCCAGCTCGATCCGCAGGGCCGCCCGCTGCACCAGGTGGCGATGAACGTTGGCAGCGACGGACTGCTGCTGGCCGGCTCGACCGGCAACCAGGTCCTGGCCCTGGAGCTGAGTCGCGAGGAGAACCTGATGACCGGCGAGGTCACCCTGGACGAGCGGCGCCTCGAGCTGCCGCAACTCACGGGATCGGTCAAGGCGCTGCTGATCGATCCGCGCCAGCTCTGGCTGTACGTGATCAGCGGACGTTCCACCGCCGATGTGTTCGATCTGCGCCAGCAGCGGCTGAACGGCCGCTACAAGCTGCTCGCCGATCCCCAGGCGGAGGTGACCGAGGTGACGGCCCTGCTCGGCGGCATCTCGCTGATGGTCGGCGACTCCAGGGGTGGCATCCAGCAGTGGTTCATGGCGCGCGGCGAGACCGGCGTCGAGCTGAAGAACATCCGCGGCTTCCAACTGGCCGACAGCGCCATCGTCCAGATCCTCCCGGAAGAGCGCCGCAAGGGCTTCCTCGCCCTGGATGCCGCCGGCAACCTGGGCGTGTTCCACAGTACCGCGCACCGTACCCTGCTGGTCGAGCCGGTGGCCAAGGCTGGCGCGCTGGCCGCGCTGTCGCCGCGCGCCAACCGCGTACTGGTGGAGTCCGGCGGCCAGCTGCAGGGCTTCGGGCTGGACAACCCGCACCCGGAAGTCTCCTGGAACTCCCTGTGGGGCAAGGTCTGGTACGAGAGCTATGACGAACCCCAGTACGTCTGGCAGTCGACCTCCGGCAACTCCGACTTCGAGCCCAAGCTGAGCCTTTCGCCGCTCGCCTTCGGCACACTCAAGGCGGCTTTCTACGCCATGCTGCTGGCCGCGCCCATGGCCATCTGTGCGGCTATCTATACCGCCTACTTCATGGCTCCGGCGATGCGCACCAAGGTCAAGCCGGTGATCGAGCTGATGGAGGCGCTGCCCACGGTGATCCTCGGCTTCTTCGCCGGCCTGTTCCTCGCTCCCTACGTGGAGGCCCATCTGCCGGGCATCTTCAGCCTGCTGCTGCTGACCCCGCTGGGCATCCTCGCCGCCGCCTACGGTTGGAGTCGCCTGCCGGAGAGCATCCGCCTGCGCGTGCCGGACGGCTGGGAGGCGGCCCTGCTGATCCCGGTGATCCTCGCTGTCGGCGCCCTTGCCCTGGGCATGAGCGGTCACCTGGAGAACTGGTTCTTCGGCGGTGACATGCGCCTCTGGCTGTCCAACGACCTGGGCATTCCGTTCGACCAGCGCAACGCCCTGGTGGTTGGCCTGGCGATGGGCTTCGCGGTGATCCCGACTATCTACTCGATCGCCGAGGACGCTGTGTTCAGCGTGCCGAAGAGTCTCACCCTGGGCTCCCTGGCGCTCGGCGCGACGCCCTGGCAGACCCTGACCCGGGTGGTCATCCTCACCGCCAGCCCGGGGATCTTCTCGGCGCTGATGATCGGCATGGGCCGCGCCGTCGGCGAGACCATGATCGTGCTGATGGCCACCGGCAACACGCCGATCATGGAGGCCAACATTTTCGAGGGCCTGCGCACCCTGGCGGCCAACGTGGCAGTGGAAATGCCCGAGTCGGAGGTCGGCAGCAGCCATTACCGTGTGCTGTTCCTAGCCGCGCTGGTGCTGCTGCTGTTCACCTTCGTGATGAACACCGCGGCCGAACTGATCCGTACCCGCCTGCGCAAGAAGTATTCGTCGCTCTGAGCTCCGAGAAAAGGTAGACGACCGTGAAACAGCAAAATCTGAAGACCTGGTTCAAGAGCGGCTCGCCCTGGGTATGGTTCACCGGCGGCGGGGTGTCCATCGCCGTGATCATGACCATCGGTCTGCTGGCGCTGATCGCGGTGCGCGGCCTCGGCCACTTCTGGCCGGCCGACGTGCTGGAGGCCGACTACCGGGTTCCCGGCGAGCCGGTCCGGGTGTTCGCCGGGGAGGTGGTGGAGGCCGAGGAGGTGCCGCGCGCGCGGCTGGCCGCCAGTGGCCTGCCGGTGGATGCCAACGGCGGCGAGTTCATGACCCGCGAGCTGCTCAAGGTGGGTAACCGCGAGCTGTACGGCGCCGATTTCAGCTGGGTGGTCGGCGAATGGCTGGAGAATCCACGCAGGCCGGAAAGCCTGATGGCGGTCGAGCGCCGCGAGTGGGGCAACTTCTATGGCTACCTGCTCGGCATGAAGGAGAATGGCCGGCTGGTGGCCGAGGGTGAAGGCGCCTGGAATGCGCTGCAGCAGCGCATCGATCGGGTCGCCGACCTGCACGGGCAACTGGCCCGCCTGCAGAAGAAGGACATCGGCCGTATCAACCACGCCCTCGAGCGGCTGCGCCTGAAGACCCGCGCGCTGGAGCTCGATGGCCGACTGGACGCCGCCGCGCAGGCCGATCTCGCCGCCGAGCGCGCCCAGTGGGACGCAGAATACCAGCAGCTGGAAGGCCGGCTGATCGCGCTGCAGCAGGAGTTCAACCGCGACAGCATGCTGGTGCGCACTGCCGACGGCCACGAGCAGGAGATCAGCCTGGGCAAGGTGGTCCGCGCCTACCAGCCGAACGCCATGGGCCTCGGTGAGAAACTCGGCTTCTACGCCGCCAAGCTCTGGGAGTTCGTCTCCGACGAGCCGCGTGAGGCCAATACCGAGGGCGGCATCTTCCCGGCGATCTTCGGTACCGTGCTGATGACCCTGATCATGGCCGCCATCGTCACCCCGTTCGGGGTGGTCGCCGCCGTCTACTTGCGCGAATACGCGAGGCAAGGGCCGCTGACCCGGGTGATCCGCATCGCGGTGAACAACCTGGCCGGCGTGCCGGCGATCGTCTACGGTGTGTTCGGCCTGGGCTTCTTCGTCTACGTGCTGGGCGGCTCCATCGACCGCCTGTTCTTCCCCGAGGCCGCGCCGGCGCCGACCTTCGGCACCCCGGGCCTGATGTGGGCCTCGCTGACCCTGGCGATCCTCACCCTGCCGGTGGTGATCGTCGCCACCGAGGAAGGCCTGGCGCGCATTCCGCGCGCCCTGCGCGAAGGCTCGCTGGCGCTCGGCGCGACCAAGGCGGAAACTCTCTGGAAGGTAGTGATCCCCATGGCCAGCCCGGCGATGATGACCGGCCTGATCCTCGCCGTGGCCCGCGCCGCCGGCGAAGTGGCGCCGCTGATGCTGGTCGGCGTGGTCAAGCTGGCGCCGAGCCTGCCGCTGGACGGCAACTACCCGTACCTGCACCTCGATCAGAAGATCATGCACCTGGGCTTCCACATCTACGACGTCGGCTTCCAGAGCCCCAACGTCGAGGCGGCCCGCCCGCTGGTGTATGCCACTGCGCTGCTGCTGGTGCTGGTGATCGCCCTGCTCAACATGAGTGCGGTGTACATCCGCAACCACCTGCGCGAGAAGTACAAGGCGCTGGAACACTAAACACTGGCTGGAAGCCGGCGGCCCGAACCCAGGAGGGGTTCCAGCCGGCCGGCTTCGGGCTCCACGCTTGAACGGAGTGAGTCATGCGACACGAATCCCCCAGCCACGGCATCAACCTCGACGCCCTCGGCCGCAAGAAGCAGACCTTCGACCTGGCCAGCGAGCCGGTGGCCCTCGAGGTGCCCGGCCTCAAGCTGTTCTACGGCGACAAGCAGGCGCTCCACGACATCCGGATGAATGTTCCGAAGAACCGCGTGACCGCCTTCATCGGTCCGAGCGGCTGCGGCAAGTCGACCCTGCTGCGCTGCTTCAACCGGATGAACGATCTGGTCGATGGCTGCCGGATCGAGGGCGGGATCAACCTCGACGGGCAGAATATCTACCGCAAGGGGGTGGACGTCGCCGAACTGCGCCGGCGGGTCGGCATGGTGTTCCAGAAGCCCAACCCCTTTCCCAAGAGCGTCTACGAGAACGTGGTCTACGGCCTGCGCATCCAGGGCATCAACAAGAAACGCGTGCTCGACGAGGCGGTGGAGTGGGCGCTGAAGGGCGCAGCGCTGTGGGAGGAGGTCAAGGACCGCCTGCACGACTCGGCCCTCGGCCTCTCCGGCGGCCAGCAGCAGCGCCTGATCATTGCCCGCACCATCGCGGTCGAACCGGAAGTGCTGCTGCTCGACGAGCCCTGCTCGGCGCTCGACCCGATCTCCACCCTCAAGGTCGAGGAGCTGATCTTCGAGCTGAAGTCCAGGTACACCATCGTCATCGTCACCCACAACATGCAGCAGGCCGCGCGGGTGTCCGACTACACCGCGTTCATGTACATGGGCAAGCTGATCGAATACGGCGATACCGATACCCTGTTCACCAACCCGGCGCAGAAGCAGACCGAGGACTACATCACCGGCCGCTACGGCTAGCGGCCGGCCGATCGGGGACCGGGACCAAGCAGCTTGAGCCTTCAGCTTTCGTGCGGAGCGAACCATGATCGACAAAGACAATATATCCCTGCATATCTCCCAGCAGTTCAACGTTGAGCTGGAGGATGTGCGCAGCCACCTGCTGGCCATGGGCGGCCTGGTCGAGAAGCAGGTCAACGATGCGGTCACCGCCCTGATCGAAGCCGACTCGGGGCTTGCCACGCAGGTGCGCGAGATCGACACGCAGACCAATCAGATGGAGCGCAGCATCGACGAGGAGTGCGTGCGCATCCTCGCCCGCCGCCAGCCGGCGGCCTCCGACCTGCGGCTGATCATCAGCATCTCCAAGTCGGTGATCGACCTCGAGCGTATCGGCGACGAGGCCACCAAGATCGCCAAGCGTGCCATCCTGCTCAGCGAGGAGGGCGAGGCGCCGCGCGGCTATGTGGAGATCCGCCACATCGGCGAGCAGGTGCGCCGGATGGTCCAGGAGGCACTCGATGCCTTCGCCCGCTTCGATGCCGACCTCGCGCTGTCGGTGGCGCAGTACGACAAGACCGTCGACCGCGAGTACAAGACCGCCCTGCGCGAGCTGGTCACCTACATGATGGAAGACCCGCGCTCGATCTCCCGCGTGCTGAACGTGATCTGGGTGCTGCGCTCCCTGGAGCGGATCGGCGATCATGCGCGCAACATCGCCGAATTGGTAATCTACCTGGTGCGCGGTACCGATGTGCGGCACACCGGGCTGGCGCGCCAGAAGCCGGCTGGGGAGAAAAGCGCCGATGAAACGCCGGCTCAGGACTGAAGCTGCCTGCCGCTCGTCGGCTCGGACGCCATCTTCGTCACAGGCTTGACTTCGCCGTCTCGCGATAAGCGGACGACGCTGTTAGTCTTCGCGCTCCGTCCATATTGTTGAGCCATGCATCGATGCTGGGACGCTCGCTACTGTTCGCCATTCTTTTCGCCTTGGCCGCACCGGCGACGGCCGTGACCATCTACGAACACGTCGATGCCAACGGCGTGGTCAGCTATG
Source organism: Azotobacter armeniacus (assembly GCF_054779355.1). Taxonomy (NCBI): domain Bacteria; kingdom Pseudomonadati; phylum Pseudomonadota; class Gammaproteobacteria; order Pseudomonadales; family Pseudomonadaceae; genus Azotobacter; species Azotobacter armeniacus. The sequence goes on along the minus strand of NZ_BAAGYK010000033.1, from coordinate 41,552 downwards.
GCGACCAGGCCCGCCCTGGCGCGCGGGTTGTCCACATCATTCAGCCTGGGCGCGGCCTGCGCGGCTTGCGGTCGGTACCGACGCGGTTGCCGGGGACGATGTCGCGAAGCGACGCGCCGGATGACCGGGTGCGTCTGGATACTCTCAAGCATGCCGGCGGCCATACCCTGCGGGTGCAGAACGACATGTTCGCCCCGGTGGAGGTCGAGCTGCGCCTGGACGGGCTCGGCAACGTCAGCGGTGCGCCGAACGGGCCGATCCGCTGGATAGTTCCGCCGCGCAGCCAGATCCGCCTGGCCACCCTGGCGCCGCGCGATCCGGACAAGCCGCTGCGTTACACTCCCAAGCTGCGCCATGCCCTCGGCGATCCGCGCCTCCGGCCGCTGCCGCACCGTTATCCTCTGCCCTGGCGCGGCGGCCCGTTCCGCCTGACCCAGGGCTCCAACGGTCAGTACAGCCATTACACCCCCAAGGGGCGCTACGCCGTGGACATCGCCATGCCGATAGGTACGCCGATCGTCGCCGCCCGCAGTGGGGTGGTGGTGCAGACCGAGAACGCCCAGCGCGGGCGCCGCCCCAGCCCGGCCGGTAATCACGTGCGCATCCTCCACGACGACGGCACCATGGGTGTCTATCTGCACCTGCAGGAGGGGTCGGTGCGGGTGAGCGAGGGACAGCGGGTTCAGGCCGGCACGCCGATCGCCCGCTCCGGCAACACAGGCCGCAGCACCGGACCGCACCTGCACTTCGTGGTGCAGCGCAACGTCGGTCTGGCGGTGGAATCGATTCCCTTCCAGTTCAACCAGCCGGTCAACGCCCTGCCGAACTTCGCCGTCGGCGGCGACTGAGCCTCCCTTGCGCGCGGCCGGAGCGCATCCGGCCACGTCTCGCTCCTCAGCCCAGCCTCAGCACCTTGGCCAGGACGACCCTCGGACCCTTCATTTTCTTGACGATGATCCGCAGGCCCTGGGTTTCCAGCACCTCATCCTCTTCCGGCAGCCGCTTGAGGGTCTCGTGGATCAGCCCGGACAGGGTGTCGGCCTCGACGCCCGGCGGCAGGCTGATCTGCAGCAGGCGCTCGACCTTGAACAGCGGAGTGTCGCCGCGCACCAGCAGCTTGCCCGGCTGGTAGGCGACGATGCCGCGCTCGGCCTTGCGGTGCTCGTCCTGGATATCGCCGACCAGCACCTCCAGCACATCCTCCATGGTCAGATAGCCCACCACCTTGCCGTCGGCCTCCTCGACCAGGGCGAAATGCGAGCCGCCGCGGCGGAAACGCTCGAGCAGTTCGGTCAGCGGCATGTGCCGGTCGACCCGCTCGATCGGACGCATCAGCTCGTCGAGCTTCAGCGCCGAGGGCAGCATCTCCAGCAGGGACATGTGCATCAAGAGGTCCTTGATGTGCAGCACGCCGACGAAGCGCCCGGCGCTCTCGTCGTACACCGGGTAGCGGCTGTACTTGTGCCGGCGAAAGGTGCTCATGACCTCGTCCAGCGGCGCGCTGCGCTCCAGGTAGACCAGGTCCTCGCGGGAGTTGGCCCAGTCCACCACCTCCAGCTCGCCCATCTCCACCGCCGAGGCGAGCACGCGCATGTCCTGGTCGCTGGGGTCGTGGGCCCGGCTGGAATGCAGGATCAGCTTCAGTTCGTCGAGGCTGTACTGGTGCTCGTGATGGGCGCCCGCCCCGCCCTGACCGGCAATGCGCAGGATGGCGTTGGCGCTGGCGTTGAGCAGCCAGATCGCCGGGTACATCAGCCAGTAGAACAGGTACAGCGGCACCGCGGTCCACAGCGACAGCCGCTCCGGCTGGCGGATCGCCCAGGACTTGGGGGCCAGCTCGCCGACCACGATGTGCAGGTAGGAAATGATGAAGAAGGCGGTGAAGAAGGACACCCCGTGGACCAGTGCCGGCGTGTCGATGCCAAGCTTCGACATGAGCGGTTCGAGCAGGTGGGCGAAGGCCGGCTCGCCGACCCAGCCGAGGCCTAGCGAGGCGAGGGTGATGCCCAGCTGGCAGGCCGAGAGGTAGGCGTCCAGCTGGCTGTGCACGCGGCGCAGGATCTGCCCGCTCCAGCCGTGCCGGCCGGCGATCAGCTCCACGCGGGTAGTGCGCAGCTTGACCATGGCGAATTCGGCGGCGACGAAAAAGCCATTCAGCAGGACCAGGAACAGGGCGAAGAGAATGAGGCCAAGGTCGGCGAAATAGGCGAAGCCAGTACTGGGGGAGGGGTCCATGAAGTATTCGCGGAATGACTGACAAGAGGGGGCATATGAGGGCGTTGGGCCACACTTTCAAGAGGCATTGCCGAGCGCCCGGCGAACCACCAGCTGCGCCGGGGGGAAGTGGCAGGTGAACAGGCTGCCCTTGCCGGGCTCGCTGGCGATTTCCAGACGGGCGTTGTGGTGGATCAGCGCATGCTTGACGATAGCCAGGCCCAGGCCGGTGCCGCCGGTGCTGGCCGAGCGGCTGGAGTCGACCCGGTAGAAGCGTTCGGTCAGCCGCGACAGATGTCTGGACTCGATGCCGATGCCGGTGTCCTGCACGCTCAGGTGCCCGCCGTCCTGGTCGCTCCACCAGCGGATGCGGATTTCGCCGCCGGGCGGGGTGTATTTCACCGCGTTGAACACCAGGTTGGAGAAGGCGCTGCTCAGCTCTGCCTCGTTGCCCCTGAGTTCGAGCCGCGGCTCGGCTTCGAGCAGGATGCGGTGGCTGCCCTCGCCGGAGAGGGCCTGGGCGTCTCTTATGATCGCCTGCAACAGCGGCTCCACCGCCACCGGCTGCTTGTCCAGGAGGTTATCGCTGGCCTCCAGTCGGGCCAGCAGCAGCAGGTCGTCGAGCAGGTTCTTCATGCGTTCGGCCTGCTGCTGCATCTGCTGCAGGGGGCGGCGCCAGCGCGGGCTCACCTCGTCGGCATGGTCCAGCAGGGGCTCCAGATAGCCGGCGATCACCGTCAGCGGGGTGCGCAGTTCGTGGGAGACGTTGGCGACGAAGTCCTTGCGCATCTGCTCCAGCTGGCGCACATGGGTCACGTCGCGGACCAGCATCAGCTGCTCGTCGTTGCCGTAGCGGGTGATCTGCAGCTGCAGGTGGAGGCGGTCGTTGAGCGGCGAGGGCAGTTCGAGGGCGTCCTTGAAGTCGCCCTGCGCCATATAAGCCTTGAAGCGCGGATGGCGGACCAGATTGGTGATCGGCTGGCCGCTGTCCTGTGGCGTCTTCAGGCCGAGCAGGGTTTCCGCGGCGCGGTTCCACCACTCCAGGTTGCCTTCGGCGTCGAGCATGATCACCGCATCCTTGAGGGCGGCGGTGGACTCCTGCACGCGGTCGATCACCGCCTGCAGGCGGCCGCGCACGCGCTGGTCGCGGCGCTGGATGCTGTAGAGGCTGTCGAATACCTCGCCCCACAGACCATGGCCGTCCGGCGGTGGCTCGTCGGGCTGGTAGGTCTTCAGCCAGCGATGCAGGCGGATGAGCTGGTAGAGGTTCCAGGCGAGGTAGGCGGCCAGGCCGACGGCCAGCGACCAGCCGTAGTTTCCGGCGATGAAGCCGAGCAGCAGGCCGGCGGCGGTGGGCGGTAGGAGGCTGCGCAGCAGCAGGCCGAGCCAGTTGTGTTTCACGGGCGGAGCGTCCTTGACCTTCGGGCCGATTTGGCGCCGGGTTCAGCTCTTGGTGGAGAAGCGATAGCCAGTGCCGCGCACCGTCTGCACCAGATTCTCGTAGGCTCCGCCGAGGGCCTTGCGCAGGCGGCGAATGTGCACGTCGACGGTGCGTTCCTCGACATAGACGTTGCCGCCCCAGACCTGGTCGAGCAACTGGCCGCGAGTGTAGGCGCGCTCCTGATGGGTCATGAAGAACTGCAGCAGGCGGTATTCGGTGGGACCCATCTCGGCCGGTTTGCCGTCGATTGTGACCCGGTGGCTGACCGGGTCAAGCAGCAGGCCGCCGACCTCGATCGGCGTTTCGCTGTCGCTGGGACCGGTGCGACGCAGCACGGCCTTCAGACGGGCGACCAGCTCACGCGGCGAGAAGGGCTTGGTGATGTAGTCGTCGGCGCCGACCTCCAGCCCCTGGATCTTGTTGTCTTCCTCGCCCTTGGCGGTGAGCATGATCAGTGGGATACCGGCGGTCAACTCGTCGCGTTTCAGGCGGCGGGCCAGCTCGATGCCGGAGGTGCCGGGCAGCATCCAGTCGAGAAGAATCAGGTCGGGCTTGCGGTCGACGATGATGGCGTGGGCCTGTTGGGTGTTTTCCGCTTCGAGGCACTCGTAGCCGGCCATTTCCAGGGCAACGGCGATCATCTCGCGGATGGGGGCCTCGTCGTCGACGATAAGGATTGTCTTGCCAGCCATGGGCAACTGTCCCGTTGTGGTTCCTGTCAGTGCAGCGCATTAGATAACGGAATTATTGCAGCCGTGTGACAGATAGAGGCTTCCGCGGGAAGGCCTGGCCTGCGCAAAGCCTCAGGCTAGAGCCTGTAGTCGAGGAGCAGGCCGATCAGAATCGCCAGGCCGGCCCAGTGGTTGTGCAGAAAGGCCCGGAAGCAGGCCAGCGGATCGCGCCGGCGGGTGGCGACGAACTCCCAGGCGAAGCACAGTGCGGCCACCAGCAGGCCGAGGTGGAAGTACGGGCCGAGCCCCTCGCGTATCCCGACCGCCAGCAGGAGGCCGAGAGTCAGACCCTGCAGGGCGAGGATGATCGCCCGGTCGGCGGCACCGAAGAGGATGGCGGTGGATTTGACGCCGATCTTCAGGTCGTCCTCGCGGTCGGTCATCGCGTAGTAGGTGTCATAGCCCACGGTCCACGCCAGATTGGCGATGTAGAGCAGCCAGGCCTCGAGCGGCAGGCTGCCGGTCGCGGCGGTGAAGGCCATGAGGATGCCCCAGGAGTAGGCTGCCCCGAGCACCACCTGCGGGAGGTGGGTGTAACGCTTCATGAAGGGGTAGAGCGAGGCCACCGCCAGGGCGCCGAAGGACAGGGCGACGGTCATCGGGTCGGTCAGCAGGACCAGGCCGAAGCTCAGCGCCACCAACACGGCGAACAGCTTCCAGGCTTCACGCGTCCTGATCCGGCCGGTTGCCAGCGGGCGCTGACGGGTGCGGCTGACGCGGCCATCGAAGTTGCGGTCGGCGAAGTCATTGATCACGCAGCCGGCCGAACGCATGAGGATCACGCCGCCGGTGAAGATCAGCACATGCTTCAGGCTGGGCGTACCGTCGGCGGCGAGCCACACCGCCCAGAGGGTTGGCCAGAGCAGCAGGTAGATGCCGATCGGCCGATCCAGGCGCATCAGCTGGATGAAGTCCCAGGCGCGTGGATGCAGGCGGTTCATCGATTGCAGCAGGGCGGTATACATGGTCGGCTCTCCCGGACGGCTCCGCGGATTATAAGGTGTCCGGGTCGATCCCTTGGTACTGCCACAGATCCGGCAGGAAGACCTCCGCCACCAGCACCCCCAGGGCCTCGCGGTGGAAGCAGGAGCGCCGCCCCCAGAGCCCGGCGCGGCGCACCGCGGCAGGCAGCCAGGCCGGCGGATAGCGGGTCGCCTGGATGGGGCCGCGTTCGAAGGCGACATCGCTGAACAGCAGCTCGCCGAGGGGCCGGCGGCCCAGCTCGGCCAGCACCGGGGCAAAGCCTTCCAGGGCTGCGCGCGCCGCCACGCTGCGGGCGAACACCCAGGGTTGCTCCTCTCCGAGCAGGTAGACCTCGCGCACCCAGCCTTCGCTGCTGGGCGCCACCCCGAGGGCGGCGCACTCGTCGTCGCGCAGGGGCTGCCAGCCTTCCTCCAGCGGGGTCACGGCGAAGCGGCCGGCGGAGAGGGCTGTCAGCCGGCGGGTCAGCGAGCCGGTATCGAACAGCCAGTGGGCCAGGCAGGCTGTGGGGGCAGGGTGCAACTGGTCGGCGCCGAGCCAGTGGAAAGCGGGAGCAGCGGTCACAGGGGCATTCCGGCAGAGTGGACGGGGAGGCGAGTCTAGCATGCGCCGCTGTGCCGGCCGGTCCCGGTCTTGGCACTGCCGGCGGCTTGCAGTAGCTTGGAGTATCCGGTCATCTGGAGGTGAGCCATGCGCAAGTGGCAATGCATCGTCTGCGGCTTTATCTATGACGAGGCCAGCGGTCTTCCTGAGGAGGGCATTGCGCCAGGGACTGCCTGGGAGGACGTGCCGCCCGACTGGCTGTGCCCCGAATGCGGTGCCAGCAAGCAGGATTTCGAGATGATCGAGATCGTTTGACTCTGATCGCCCGCTTCTCCTCGGACTTTATCTTGCAAACGAGCCGTTGGGTGCGGGTTGCGGCCTTGCCGGGCGACGCGGCCGGCCATGGGGCGACTGGCGAAGAGCCGTATGGCATGCCATTCTCCCAGTACCGGCTGCAGCAGGGAGCCGTTGCAGCCTTGGGAAGAGCGTATGGACACAACAACAAGAAACGTCAAAGAGGCAATCATGCGTAAACCGGAACTAGCTGCCGCCATCGCAGAAAAGACCGATCTCACCCGGGATCAGGCCAATCGGGTACTCAATGCGATGCTCGAAGAAATCACCAGCGCGCTGAACCGCAAGGACAACGTCACCTTGGTCGGCTTTGGCACCTTTCTGCAACGCCATCGCGGCGCCCGAACCGGAAAGAATCCGCAGACCGGCCAGCCGGTCAAGATCAGGGCCAGCAACACGGTGGCCTTCAAGCCGGGCAAATTACTCCGGGATGCGGTCAACTGATCGAGCGAAGGCCGTGTCGCCCGAACGGGAGGGGGCGGGCGATTGCCTCTTTTGAAATTGGAGGCGGGGCGGCGCTCGGGGAGAGCGCAGCCGCTGTGCCGCACGGCAATCCAGCCCCTCGGTGAGCGGTCCCGACCCGGCCCCAATCCTCACGCTTGCCCGCCTAGGATAAGGCCTGCGGAATCAATTGGTTATAAGCTATTCGATGGGCGCGGCCGCAGCTGCGCGCACGACGGCCTATCTTCATCTACAGGTTCTGCCCTGTCTCATTCCGGATGTGCCAGCAGCACGCGCAACGCCGTTTCCGCTGCCAGCACCCGATCCAGAGCCTCCTCGGCCCTAGCCCTGGTCAGCCCCAGATCGTCGAGCAGCCGCTGGGGAATCTCCTCCTGCGGCGTGCCGCCGATGCCGCGGTTACGCAGCAGGTTGACCGCCAGGTAGACCAGGTTGGCATACACTGCATGGCGGCCGCGGTAGTCGGGATCGTGCTGGCAGTTCAGCGCGACCGCCAGTTCCTCGGGCATTTGCCAGTGCTCCATCAGCCAGGCGCCGATCTGCTCGCGGGTGATGCCGAGCAGATGGTGCTCGATCAGGAGGTGCGGCACGTGCGGGTTGATCTGCAGGTGCTGGCTGAGCAGCCTGAAGTAGGGGGGGAAGATATGCGCGAGGGTCAGGTAGCCGAAGTTGTGCAGCAGTCCGGCCAGGTAGGCGAGGCCCGGCTCGGGCCGCTTGCTGCGTGGCATCGCCCGGCACAGGCCGTCCATTAAGGTGGCGGTGTAGAGGGCTTCCTCCCAGTAGGGTGTCATGTCCTCATGGGGTTCGGAGCGCCCGGTGAGCTTGCCTTCGGACAGGCCGAGCGACAGGTTGAGCACCACGTCGGAGCCGAGCACCCGCACGATGGCGTCCTCCACCGAGAGAACCCTTTCCGGCGTCGGATGGTGGATGGTGCCGGCTAGCCCGGCCCAACTGACCACCTGGGCAGCCAGGGCCGGATCGGTCTCGATCAGGTCGGTGACGTCGTCGTCGCTGCAGGCACGGGGATTGCCGTACAGCTGGCGGATCCTGCGCACGGTGTTCCTCCGTGGCGGGATCTCCACCCGGCGCTCCAGGCGTTGGCGGATGCGTCGGGCGGTGAAGCTCTGCACGGCCTCCATCGGATCCTCGGCGTGCACCTGCAGGTTGTGGCGCAGACGGATCAGCGGCACGCCGAAATGGGTGCTGGCAGCATCGACGAGCAGGCCGCGATAGACTTCGCTGTCGATCTCCAGGAGGACATGGGGCTGACCGGAATCGAGCAGCACGTTCGGTCCCTGCAGCAGGCGTTCATCGTACAGGCAGGGACCGTCGATCAGCGCCGGCAGGCCGGGCAGCGCACTCAGCCGTTCGCTGTCGAACAGCTGCCGCAGGCGTGCCTCGGCCGGGACGAGGCTACGGCCGAGGACTCTCTTCAGACGGTTGAGGTCAAGCAGTTGGTCGCGGGGGAACAGCACCAGCAGGATGCCGGTGGCGTCCTCGAGCAGCGCGGCTTGTACCCGCGGCTGGCCGGGGCCTGGCCGCTCGTGCACGGCTCGTACGGGAATCCCGAGACATGTCAGCAGATCACGAATGATCTGCGGCAGCTGGGGTTGAAGCAACTCGGCGGCGGTTGGCGCAGTCTCGGGCATAAAGCGTTCTGCCGGATGGGGCGAGGTCGGGGGGAGTATAACCAGTCGGCCGGGCGCTGCACTGACTTGGGCCAGTATGGCTCAGACTTGCCCGTACTGCTGGCCATGCCGCAGCCAGCGCTCCAAGAGCGGACTGACATGTTGCGGCCAGCGCGCCAACAGGCTCTGCGCCGCCTCGCGCACTGCCGGCAGCAGATCGGCATCGCGCATCAGGTCGGCCACCTTGAACTGTAGAAGACCGGTCTGGCGGGTGCCGAGCATCTCGCCGGGGCCGCGCAGCTCCAGGTCCTTCTCGGCGATGACGAAACCGTCCGAGGTCTCGCGCATGATCGCCAGGCGCTCGCGGCCGAGTTGCGACAGCGGCGCGTGATAGAGCAGCACGCAGTGGCTGGCCGCGTTGCCGCGGCCGACTCGCCCGCGCAGCTGGTGCAGCTGGGCAAGTCCCAGGCGTTCGGGGTTCTCGATGATCATCAGGCTGGCGTTGGGCACATCCACGCCCACCTCGATCACCGTGGTGGCGATCAGGAGTTGCAGGTGGCCCTGCTTGAACTCATCCATCACCGCGGCCTTCTCCGCCGGTTTCATGCGTCCGTGGATCAGTCCGACGGCCAGCTCGCCAAGGGCAGAGGAGAGCTCCTCGAAGGTGGTCTCCGCCGCCTGGCAGGTCAGCTCCTCGGATTCCTCGATCAGCGTGCATACCCAATAGGCCTGGCGGCCCTCGCGGCAGGCGGCGCGGACCCGCTCGATCACCTCCAGCCGCCGGCCGTCGGCGATCACCAGGGTGTTCACCGGGGTGCGCCCGGGTGGCAGTTCGTCGAGAATCGAGGTGTCGAGGTCGGCATAGGCACTCATCGCCAGGGTACGCGGGATGGGCGTGGCGGTCATGATCAGCTGGTGCGGGCAGAGGCGGCCGTCGACGCCCTTTTGGCGCAAGGCCAGGCGCTGTTGCACGCCGAAGCGGTGCTGTTCGTCGATGATCGCCAGGGCCAGGTTGCGAAAGCGCACCTCATCCTGAAACAGTGCGTGGGTGCCGACCACCATCGGGCAGCCGCTTGCGATCCTCTCCTGTGCCGTAGTGCGGGTCTTGCCTTTGAGCTTGCCGGCCAGCCAGGCGAGGTCAATGCCCAGCGGCTCCAGCCAGCGGCTGAAGTTGAGATAGTGCTGCTCGGCAAGGATCTCGGTGGGTGCCATCAGCGCCACCTGATAACCCGCCTCGATGGCCTGCAGCGCGGCCAGGGCGGCGACCACTGTCTTGCCGGCACCGACGTCGCCCTGCACCAGACGCAGCATGGGTTCCGGCTGGCTGAGGTCGTGGGCGATCTCGGCGCCGACGCGCCGCTGGGCGCCGGTGGGGGCGAAGCCGAGGTTGCCCAGGAACAGCCGCGGCAGCCTTCTGGCCGGTGGCAGGGCCGGCGCCTGCTGGCTGCGCAGGCTCTCGCGCAGCCGCTGCAGGGACAACTGGTGGGTCAGCAGCTCCTCGAAGGCCAGGCGGTGCTGGGCCCAGTGACGGCCTTCGGCCAGCTCTTCGAGGTCGGCGTCCGGTGGCGGCCGGTGCAGGTAGCGGATCGCCTCGTCCAGCGCGCCGAGGCGGTGGGCGCGGGCCAGCTCCGCCGGCAGCCAGTCCGGCAGGCTGTGCGGGCCGAGGCGGGCCAGGGCCTGATCGGTCAGGCCGCGCAGGCGCTGCTGGGTGAGGCCCTCGGTGCTCGGGTAGATGGGTGTCAGGGTCTGCTCCACCGGCGCCGGTTCGACGCCATTCTGCGCGCGGTATTCCGGGTGGTAGATCTCCAGGCCCGAGGCGCCGGGGCGCACCTCGCCGTAGCAGCGCAGCAGGGTGCCGCGCTTCAGGCCATCGCTCTGCGCCTGACTGAAGTGGAAGAAGCGCAGGCCGAGGGTGCCGCTGCCGTCCTGCAGGCGCACCAGCAGGCTGCGCCGGCGACCCATGACGATGTCGGCGGCGGCCACCGTGCCTTCGACCACCGCATCCTGGCCCGGGCGCAGGGCGCCGATCGGGGTGATGCGGGTGCGGTCCTGGTAGCGCAGCGGCAGGTGGAACAGCAGGTCCTGGAGGTTTTCCAGGCCGACCCGGGCGAGCTTCTCGGCCAGCGCCGCGCCGACGCCCTTGAGCGCCGTGACCGGAACCTCCGCCAGTCCGCTCATGCCGTCTGTTGGGCAGGCCCGGTCGGCGAATGGGTCACCGAGCACAGGCGGATGGAGTTGGCCAGCAGCTCGATCGCCTTCGGCCGCGGGAAGCTGGCGCGCCAGGCGATGGCCACGGTGCGGAACGGCACCGGCGAGGTCAGTGGGCGGACCTCGAGCACACCGGGGGCGTAATGGTGACTGTTCACCGCGCTGAACGGCAGCACCGAGATGCCGAGTCCGGAGGCAACCATGTGGCGGATGGTTTCCAGCGAGCTGGATTCCACCGTGGTGTGGCGGTGCGCCTCGTCAGTCTTGCGCAGCGACGGGCAGGCCTCCAGCACTTGGTCGCGGAAGCAGTGGCCCTCGCCGAGCAGCAGCAGGCTTTTGTCGTTGAGCATCTCGCTGTCGATGGCCTGCAGTCGGGTCCAGGGATGGCCGGCCGGCAGCAGGGCGTAGAAGGGCTCGTCGTAGAGCGGCTTGGTCAGCACGTCCGCCTCGTTGAACGGCAGGGCGACGATGATCGCGTCGAGTTCGCCGGTGCGCAGCTTGTCGCGCAGCACATGGGTGAAGTTTTCCTCGATGTACAGCGGCATCTGCGCCGCCGCCTTGTGCAGCTGCGGAATCAGGTGCGGGAACAGGTAGGGGCCGATGGTGTAGATGGCGCCGACCTTGAGCGGCGCGGCCAGCTGGTTCTTGCCGGCCTGGGCCAGTTCGCGGATGCTCTGCGCCTGCTCCAGCACCTTCTGCGCCTGGGTGACGATGCCCTCGCCGACCGGGGTCAGGCGCACGGCGGTCTTGCTGCGTTCGAAGATTGGCACGCCGAGCTCGTCCTCGAGCTTCTTCACGCCCACCGAGAGCGTCGGCTGGCTGACGTGGCAGCGCTCGGCGGCGCGTCCGAAATGCTGTTCCTGGGCGAGGGTGACGATGTAGCGCAGTTCGGTGAGGGTCATAGCAAATTTCCATTAGCTCCCCAGCAAGAATAGCCTTTGCTTGGCCGAGAACCAACCATGCCCGCGGGGGCCACAGGAGGAGAATCGGATGGAAACCACACATCCGGTGCTGCTGATCGCCGGTTGCGGCGACGTCGGCAGCCGGCTCGGCGAGCGGCTTGCCGCCGCCGGCTGGCGCGTGCATGGTCTGCGCCGGCAGGTGGCGGCTTTGCCGCCGGCGATCCTGCCGCTGCGCGGCGATCTCGAAGCTGCGCAGTGTCCGCCGGACTGGCCGCCGGGGCCGCTCGACTACCTGGTCTACAGCGCGGCGGCCAGCCGTCACGACGAGCCCGGCTACCGTGCCGCCTATGTGGATGGCCTGCGCCATGTGCTGGACTGGCTGGCGCGGCACGGCCAGCGGCCGCGGCGGTTGCTGTTCGTCTCCAGTACCGGGGTCTACGGCCAGCAGGACGGCGAATGGGTCGACGAGACCTCGCCGACCGAGCCGTCGGGCTTCTCCGGGCGGATCCTGCTGGAAGCCGAGCGCCTGGCGTTGGGTAGCGGCCTGCCGGCCAGCGTGGTGCGCCTCGCCGGCATCTACGGGCCCGGCCGCGAGTGGCTGATCGGGCAGGTACGCCGCGGTGGCCGGGCGGTCGAGGCGCCGCCGCTTTACGGCAACCGCATTCACCGCGACGATGCTGCCGGGCTTTTGGCCTTTCTGCTCGAGGCCGATGCCCGCGGCGTTCTGCTGGCCGACTGCTATCTGGGCGTGGACGATGCGCCGTCGCCGCTGCACGAGGTGGTGGCCTGGCTGCGCGGGCGGCTGGGTGTGACCGGCGAGGGCACGGAGACCATCGGCCGGCGCGGCGGCAGCAAGCGCTGCAGCAACGCGCGGGCCCGCGCCCTCGGCTGGGTGCCACGCTACCCCAGCTACCGCGAGGGCTATGCGGCACTGCTGGACGGGACCTGAGTCAAGGCGCCTGCCAGTCGCAGAAACAGCCCTCGGTCAGGGTTCCGCCGGTACGCACTGGGCGGCCCTCGAGCACGGCGTCGAGGACCGGTTCGACGAAGCTGTTGGCCGAGGTGCAGGTCGCGCCCACGCTGTAGGGGCCGAAATAGGCCAGGCGGCCTTGACGGTCCCAGATGGCTAGCGCCGGGCTGGCCGGTAGCCGTTCGCTGCCGGGGAGCGGCGCCAGCGGCTGCAGCACGGCCAGTGCCGGCGGCAGGCCTCCCCGGCTGCCCGGCCTCTGCACGGCATGGAAGACCACCCCCTGCGGGGCATAGCGCTCGACCAGTTCGGCCAGATGCTGCTGGTTGCCGACGTTGCAGGGACAGGCCGGGTCGTGGAAGTGCACCAGGCGGATCGGCCCGGGCCCTTCCAGCCCGGGCGGCAGGCGCAGGTCGGCGGCGTCGAACAGCACTGTCCGCTGGTAGCGGCCGCGGTACCAGTCGTAGGCTGCGGCCAGGACGGCAAGGCAGAAGAGGCCGAGCAGAATGGCAAGCAGGGTCTTGCGCTTTGGGGAAAGCATGGCGTAAAGACGGGATAAGGGTGCCCAAGCTTGCCATGTCGTGTTCGCCGAATGAAGCGTGCCGGCGTGGTGGGCCGCTGGGCATAGCTTCCTCTCCGGACGAGCCGTGCCATGTCAGAGTCCTTTCAGCCCGACCTCCTGCGCCCCCTGCTGCAACCTCTGGTCGCGGGCGGCGACGAGCTGCCACAGATCCAGGCCTACCGCCGCTACTACGGGCTTGACCTGGGCGAGCAGTGGCCAGGGGTGCAGGGCCGCCTCGGCTGTTTTTCCGTCGGCGCCTACCGAATCGTCGCCCAGGTTTGGTGGCCGGCGCAGCCGCGTGCGACGCTGCTGCTGATGCATGGCTACTACGATCACATGGGCCTCTACCGGCACGTCCTCGACTGGGCGCTGGGCATGGGCTTCGCCGTGCTCTCCTGCGATCTGCCGGGGCACGGACTATCCAGCGGCGCGCCGGCCAGCATCGATGACTTCGCCGAGTATCAGGCAGTGTTCCAGGGGCTTCTGGACGAGGCCGCCGCACTCGACCTTCCCAAGCCCTGGCACCTGTTCGGGCAGAGTACCGGCGGCGCCATCCTGCTGGACTACTTGCTGACCGGCGCGCCGCGGCCCGAAGTGGGCGAGACCCTCCTCTTCGCACCGCTGGTGCGGCCGCGCAGCTGGACGCTGTCGAAGCTCAGCTACCAGGCGCTCAGGCCGTTCGTCGCATCGATCCCGCGGCGCTTCACCGACAATTCTGGCGACGAGGCCTTCCTCGAATTCATCCAGCGCGATCCGCTGCAGGCACGCATCCTGCCCACCGCCTGGGTCGGCGCGCTGGCGCGCTGGATCCCGCGGATCGAGGGTGCGCCGCGCAGCGGGCGCAGTCCGCTGATCATCCAGGGCGATGCCGACCTGACCGTCGACTGGCGGCACAATCTGGACGTCCTGCAGGGCAAGTTCCGTGATCCGCAGCTCCTGATGCTACCGAGCGCGCGCCATCACTTGGCCAACGAGCGCGAGGCGGTGCGCCAGCGCTACTTCGAGTTTCTCCGCGAGCGGCTGGGCTAGGGCCTGTCAACATTTCCGCAATCGGGGAAATAATTGATGACAGCCCCTAACTATTGCTGGCCGACCGCCAGGCCGGCGCGCAGGGCGGACAGGGCGGCTTGGTAGTAGGCCTGGCCGGCGGGGGACTGGGCGAAGTCGACGAACTCCTCCAGCTCGGGGTCGGACAGGTCCCGATAGACATACATCAGGGTGTTGTCCAAGTCCTGCTCGATCTCCTCGCGGATGCGCTGGCGCTGGTTGTCGAACATGCCGAGGGTCTGGTCGCCGCCGCCGAACAGGCCGAAGCCGGGCACCATCTGGCTTAGGCTGTCGGCCGCCACGCCGGCCAGCGCCAGGCTGAGTTCGGCACCGGCCTCGCCGGCCGGAATGGCCTGGGCCAGGTGGCGGATCAGCAGGCGGCGGGTGGCGTCGGCCTGCATGCGCGGCAGGCCGTTGGCGTGCCTGGCCAGTTGGTCGCTGCGGGTGGCGGCCAGTTCGGCGGCGACGATCTTGCGTCCCAACGGGCTCTCGAAGAAGGTCAGCGCCGGACCCGGCTGGGCCAGCCGGGAGCGCAACGCCGCCAGGGCGCGGCGATCCATGGCCTGGGCGGCGAAACGCTGGTTGCTGTTATTGACCAGGGCCTGGTAGATCGCCGGCGGCAGGTTGGCACGGTAGCGCTGCTGGGCGGCAGCGAGGGCGGCGTGGAAGTGCTCGCGCTGCTCTGGCCAGCCTCCGCTCCGGTAGAGCTGCAGGTAGTCGTCGGCAAAGCCGGGCAGGCTGAGCAGGGCGAGGACGAGGAAGGCGAGGGCGCGCATGGGAGCTCCGGTCGTTCGTGGCACTATTGTCGACGGCCCCATGCGCAAAAGTCGAGTGGCCGTATCTGCATGGCGGCAGGCGCCCTGCTAGAATGCCGTCCATGCATCCCTCCTCCGCTCATCTCCTGCTGCTGCGCATCGTCGACGATCTGGCCGGCCTTGGCTGGTCGCAGCAAAGCATCTTCCTGCCGCCGATTCTGACTGCCGAACTGGCGGCGGAATGTCGTGCGCGGGCGGCTGCCGGCGAGCTGACCCCCGCCGCCATTGGCCGCGGCGACCGGCAACTGGTGCAGGAGGGCGTGCGCGGCGACTACACCGCCTGGCTGGAGTCCGGCCAGTGCGCCCCGGGCGATGCCTATCTGGCGCTGATGGAGTCCCTGCGCCAGACCCTCAACCGCGAGCTGTTCCTCGGTTTGGAGGAGCTGGAGTGCCACTTCGCGCTTTATCCGCCGGGGGCCTACTACCAACGTCACCTCGACCGCTTCCGCGACGACGACAGTCGCTCGGTGACCGTGGTGCTCTACCTCAACGCAGCCTGGCAGCCCGACGAGGGCGGCGAGTTGCGCCTGTACCTGCCGGGCGGCCGGGCGCACGACGTGATGCCGCAGGGCGGCAGCCTGGCCTGCTTCATGTCGGCGGACTTTCCCCATGAGGTGCTGCCGGCGACCCGCGATCGGCTGTCGCTGACCGGCTGGTTTCGGCGGCGCGCCGATAATCCCCTGGAAACCCTGTAGGCCGGGCCGCTTCGCGGTCCGCGCCGCCGCATCGGAGCCCCGCCATGCAGAAGATCTTGGTCAGCCGCTGCCTGCTCGGCGAGCCGGTCCGCTACGACGGTGGCACCCATGGCCCCTTCGCCCTGCTCGAGGCTTGGCGACGCCAGGGGCGCCTGGTGGCGGTCTGTCCGGAGGTTGCCGGCGGCCTGCCAACGCCCCGCCCTCCGGCGGAGATCCCCGGCGGGCAGGGCGCCCGGGTGCTGGACGGCGAGTGCGGCGTGGTAACGATCGACGGTGCGGAGGTCGGCGCGGCCTTCCTCGTCGGCGCCCGGGCCGCCCTGCAGCTGGTCAAGGCCCACGGCATCCGCCTCGCCGTGCTCAAGGCGCGCAGCCCCTCCTGCGGCAACCGCGAGAACTACGACGGCAGCTTCGGCGGCTTGCGGGTGCCCGGCGAGGGCGTCACCGCCGCGCTGCTCAGGCGCCATGGGGTGCTGGTGTTCAGCGAGGAGGATCTTGAGGCCGCGGCCGCCGCCCTGGCGGCGCTGGAGGCGGGCGGCGGCGTTGCCTGACGATGCCCTGGTATTGGCTTCCACCAATTGCTACCTAACGCCGGATAGACCTGTTCAATCGAGCTGTCGATAATTCCCCTGAGTGTACCTTTTCGTACAGATGACACTCATCCTCGCCATGGAGAATTGGAGTTGTCGCAGTCGCCGCGCTTTTCGCTTCGTACCTGGCCACCTGCATTGCAGTGGCTGGCCCTGCTGGTCACCGCCGGGGCCGGCGGCTGGCTGCTCGGCCACTGCGGCCTGCCGGCCGCCTGGTTTCTCGGCCCCATGCTGGTGGCCGTGGTCTTCGGCGTCTGCGGCGCGACCATCCACATGCCCATGCCGGCCTTCAAGCTGGGACAGGGCTGCGTCGGCATCCTGGTCGCCCAGTCCATGACCCTGTCGGTGCTGCTGACCCTGGCGCACTCCTGGCACGTGATGCTGCTGGCGACGGCGCTGACCCTCGCCCTCAGCCTGCTGGTGAGCCTGGGGCTGGTCTGGTTCGGCGGCATTCCCGGCAGCACCGCCGCCTGGGGGATGGCGCCGGGAGCTGCGTCCGCCATGGTCTCGATGGCCGAGGAGGACGGCGCCGACGGCCGTGTGGTGGCGACCATGCAGTATGTGCGGGTGGTCTGCGTGGTGCTGGTCGGGGCGCTGGTCGGGCACCTGACCGGCTCGCCGGGCACCGGCGCCGAGCCCCTCGGCATGCCGCTGCTGCCGGGAGAGACCGCGCTGGCGGATCTGGGGCCGAGCCTGGCGCTGATTCCGTGCGGGGTACTGGCTGGCGCGCGTCTGCCCGCTGGCGCCTTGCTGCTGCCGCTGCTGATCGGCGCTGCCCTGCAGGTGGGTGGCGTGCTGCGGCTTGGTCTGCCGGACTGGCTGCCGCCCTTGGCCTATGGGGCGATCGGATGCTATATCGGGTTGCGTTTCGATCTTGCGACGCTGAGCCATGTCTGGCGCCGCCTGCCGGCGATGATCGTCGGCGCGGTGGTGCTGATCGTGCTCTGCGCGCTATCGGCCTGGCTGATAGCGCTGCTGCTCGGCAAGGACTTCCTCTCGGTCTATCTGGCGACCACCCCCGGCGGGCTGGATGCCATGGCGATCATCGCCGTGGACACCCGCTCGGATGTCGGTCTGGTGCTGGCCATGCAGGCCCTCCGCCTGTTCGGGGTGATTCTCACGGGAGCCTTCTTCGCGCGGCAGATCATGCGCCTGGCGCAGCGCTAATCCCCCTTCAAGCTGCCGGAGTTCTTCAGTCGTGGCCGTCCTGCAAGCAATTTTGCCTATCTTCGCCCTGATCGTGCTGGGCTACGCTCTGGGCCACCGTCAATGGCTGAGCAACCAGACCGCCAAGGAACTTGGCAACCTGACCTTCAAGCTGTTCATGCCGATGCTGCTGTTCAGCGGCATCGCCAAGGCTGCGCTGGACGAGGGGTTTTCCCCCGACCTGCTGGTAGCCTACTTCGTGCCGGCCCTGGGCATCTTCGCCGGGGTGAACCTGATCGGCCATCGCCTGCGCGGGCGTCCCACGCCGTTCGGCCTGACCGCCGGCTTCTCCAACAACGTGCTGGTGGGCATCCCGCTGGTGGCCAGCCTGTTCGGCAGCCCTGGGCTGGTCTACGTGTTCACAGTGCTGGCCTTCCACAGCCTGCTGCTGTTCTCCTTCCAGAGCCTGTACGGCGCGCTGGCCGGCAAGGAGGTTGTGAATATCCGCTCCCTGCTGCTGAACCTGGCCAACCCGATGATCGTCGGGCTGCTGCTGGGAGTGCTGCTGAACCTCTCCGGCTTGCAGCTGCCCGATCCTCTCGAGCACCTGACCCAGTGGCTGGCCCAGGCAGCGCTGCCCTGCGCACTGATCGTGCTCGGGGTCAGCCTCTCGAACTACCGCCTGCGCCCCAGCCGCGAGGCGCTCGGCATCGTCTTCGCCAAGCTGCTGGTGTTTCCGCTGGCGGTGCTCGTCCTGTGTGCCGGGCTCGGGCTGGGTCCGCTGGCCAGCTCGGTGCTGACCGCCATGGCGGCCTGCCCGAGCGGAGTGAACGTGTTCGGCTTCGTCCGCCATCAGGAGGACAGCGGGGTGGTCAGCTCGGCGATCACCCTGTCGACTCTGCTGGCGGCCCTGACCCTGCCGCTGTGGGTGTTTCTCAGTGGGCATGTCCTGCCCTAGAAACGACGAGGCCCGTACCTGGGCGGTACGGGCCTCGTCATCAGGGACGGCCTGCGGGCGCGAGGCGCCGGCCTCTCAGAACAGCACGCGGCTGCGAATGGTGCCGTTCACCTGCTGGAGCTTTTCCAGGGCCATTTCCGAGTACTCGGCGTCGACGTCGATCACCACGTAGCCGACCTTCTCGTTGGTCTGCAGGAACTGGCCGGAGATGTTGATGCCGTTCTCGGCGAAGACCTTGTTGATCTCGCTCATCACCCCGGGGACGTTCCGGTGGATGTGCAGCAGACGGTGCTTGCCTGGGTGGGAGGGCAGGGCCACCTCCGGGAAGTTGACCGAGGATACCGAGGTGCCGTTGTCGCTGTACTTCACCAGCTTCTCGGCCACTTCCGAGCCGATGTTGGCCTGGGCCTCCATGGTCGAGCCGCCAACATGCGGGGTGAGGATGACGTTGTCGAACTCGCGCAGCGGGCTGACGAACTCCTCGCCGTTGGCGCGTGGCTCCACCGGGAACACGTCGATGGCCGCGCCGTTCAGGTGCTTGTCGGCGAGAGCCGCGGCCAGCGCGTCGATGTCGACCACGGTACCGCGGGCGGCGTTGAGCAGAATGGCGCCTTTCTTCATGGCGCGGACTTCCTTGTCGCCGATCATCCACTTGGTCGCGGCGGTTTCCGGCACGTGCAGGGTGACGATGTCGCACTGGCCGAGCAGGTCGTAGAGGTTGCCGACCTGGCTGGCGTTGCCCAGCGGCAGCTTGGTCACCACGTCGTAGAACAGCACCTGCATGCCCAGGCTCTCGGCCAGCACGGAGAGCTGGGTGCCGATCGAGCCGTAGCCGACGATGCCGAGCTTCTTGCCGCGGATCTCGTAGGAGTTGCTCGCGCTCTTCAGCCAGCCGCCTCGGTGGCAGACCGCGTTCTTCTCGGGAATGCCGCGCAGCAGCAGGATCGCCTCGGCGAGGACCAGTTCGGCCACCGAGCGGGTGTTGGAGTAGGGCGCGTTGAACACCGCGATGCCGCGCTCGCGGGCGGCCTCCAGGTCGACATGATTGGTGCCGATGCAGAAGCAGCCGACGGCGACCAGCTTCTTCGCACAGTCGAAGACCTCCTCGGTCAGCTGGGTGCGCGAGCGGATACCGACAAAGTGGGCGTCGGCGATCTTCTCCTTCAACTGGTCCTCGGGCAGCGAGCCGGCCAGGTATTCGATGTTGCTGTAGCCGGCAGCCTTGAGCGTGTCCAATGCAGTCTGGTGAACGCCTTCCAGCAGAAGGAAGCGGATCTTGCTCTTGTCGAGAGAGGTCTTGCTCATCTACGTAAACCTATTTTCCTGGAGGTGTGTGGCGATGTAGGCGGGCAGCTTGGGTAGTGCTGCCCGAAAAGGGCTACAGCCGTTCCGGAAATCGGCATGCGGCACGACTCACGGGGCGGCTATGCTAGCATATCGAGTTCGCTAAACCGCCATCCCTGGTACTTGAAGAGTACTCAGGCCGGCCATGAGTCCTGTGAGAGTTGCGCCATGACCAATCCTGCCCTGATCGACGAGTTGAAGACCCTGGTGGAGCCCGGCAAGGTGCTCACCGACGCCGATTCCCTCAACGCCTATGGCAAGGACTGGACCAAGCATTTCGCTCCCGCCCCCCTGGCCATCGTGTTCCCGAAGAGCATAAAGCAGGTCCAGGCCATCGTCCGCTGGGCCAATGGGCGCAAGGTCGCGCTGGTGCCCTCGGGCGGGCGCACCGGGCTGTCCGCCGCCGCCGTCGCCGCCCATGGCGAAGTGGTGGTGGCCTTCGACTACATGAACCAGATCCTGCAGTTCAACGAAATCGACCGCACCGTGGTCTGCCAGCCTGGCGTGGTGACCAAGCAGCTGCAGGACTTCGCCGCGGACAAGGGGCTGTACTACCCGGTCGACTTCGCCTCGGCCGGCTCCAGCCAGATCGGCGGCAATATCGGCACCAATGCCGGCGGGATCAAGGTGATCCGCTACGGCATGACCCGCAACTGGGTAGCCGGCCTCAAGGTGGTCACCGGCAAGGGCGACCTGCTCGAGCTGAACAAGGATCTGATCAAGAACGCCACCGGCTATGACCTGCGCCAGCTGTTCATCGGCGCCGAAGGCACCCTGGGCTTCGTCGTGGAAGCCACCATGCGCCTGGACCGCGCGCCGACCAACCTCACCGCCATGGTCCTCGGCACTCCAGACCTCGACTCCATCATGCCGGTGCTGCATGCCTTCCAGGACAAGATGGATCTGACCGCCTTCGAGTTCTTCTCCGACAAGGCACTGGCCAAGGTGCTGGCGCGTGGCGACGTGCCGGCGCCGTTCGAGACCGAGTGTCCCTTCTATGCGCTGCTGGAGTTCGAGGCCACCACCGACGAGCGCGCCGACCAGGCGCTGGCCACCTTCGAGCATTGTGTCGAGCAGGGCTGGGTGCTGGACGGGGTGATGAGCCAGAGCGAGCAGCAGCTGCAGAACCTGTGGAAGCTGCGCGAGTACATATCCGAGACCATCTCCCACTGGACGCCGTACAAGAACGACGTCTCGGTCACGATCGGCAAGGTGCCGGCCTTTCTCAAGGAAATCGACGCGATCGTCGGCGAGCACTACCCGGATTTCGAGATCGTCTGGTTCGGCCACATCGGCGATGGCAACCTGCATCTGAATATCCTCAAGCCCGATGCCATGGACAAGGACGAGTTCTTCGCCAAGTGCGCGACGGTGAACAAGTGGGTGTTCGAGATCGTCGAGAAATACAACGGCTCGATCTCCGCCGAACACGGCGTGGGCATGACCAAGCGCGACTACCTGGGCTACAGTCGCTCGGAGGCCGAGATCGCCTACATGCAGGCGATCAAGGCGGTATTCGATCCGAACGGCATCATGAACCCCGGCAAGATCTTCTCCTGACACGCCTGTGTCCCGGACGCAGGCCCGTGCGGTCTGCGTTCCTGCCCTTTTCCGCTCCTGGTGCCCGTGCCCGGTGCCCGCGCCCGGAAAAGCCTTCGATGCCGTGTGGATTTGCCGTAGAGTCGTCGCCATGGAATTCAGGCCATAAAAACACGAGGAGCCTTGCATGAGTTACCAGCACCAATACATCGACGGTACCCGCATCCACTACCCGCTGGGCAAGGTGATCTGCGTCGGCCGCAACTACGCCGAGCACGCCCGGGAGCTGAACAACCCGGTGCCCAGCGAGCCCCTGCTGTTCATCAAGCCGGGCAGCTGCACCGTGCCGCTGGAAGGCGGCTTCGCCATTCCGCGGGAGCGCGGCGCGGTGCATTACGAGGCGGAGATCGCCGTGCTGATCGGCAAGCCGCTGTCGCACCAGCCGAGTGTCGAGGAGGTGCGCGATGCCATCTCCGGCTTCGCCCCGGCCCTCGACCTCACCCTGCGCGACGTGCAGGCCGGGCTCAAGGAAAAAGGCCTGCCCTGGGAGCTGGCCAAGGCCTTCGACGGCGCCTACGTGCTGGCTCCCTTCGTGTCCGGCGACTCCGTCGAGGACCTCGCCGACATCGGCATTCGCCTGAGCATCAACGGCGAAGTACACCAGGATGGCAACAGCCGCGACATGCTCAATCCCATCGTGGCGCTGATCCAGCACATCGCCGGGCACTTCAGCCTGCAGCCGGGCGACGTGGTGTCTACCGGCACGCCGGCCGGCGTCGGCCCGCTGCAGGGCGGCGACAGCCTGGTGCTGGAGCTGACCGGTCTGTCCCGCTTCGAAAGCCGGGTGCTCTGAAGCCTCCGGCCGGGCGCGCCGGCGCCGCCCGGTCGCCTGGCATTTTCATCTTCAAGTAAGTCGGCTCTGGCACGCTTCCGGGCGGCCTTGTCCTGCGGAAGCCAATCCATGCCCATTCCCTTTGCCCGTGCGCCCCGCCGGCGCCTGCTGCTCAATCTCGCCCTGCTGCTGCTTGCCCTGGCCGTTCTGATCGTTGGCCGAGAGTGGCGCTGGCTCGACCTGGTCCGGCTGTCCTGGCAAGAGCGCTCGGCCACTCCGCAGGCGCGCGCCGCCGGCGTCTGGCTGCCCGACTACCGGCTGGCGCTGGAAACCACGCTGAACGGACTGGAGCAGGACGAAACCTCCGGGCTGACCTGGAACCCGCAGAGCGGCACCCTGTTCACCGTCACCGGCAAGCATCCCCAGCTGGTGGAGCTCAGTCCCGAGGGTGCGGTTCTGCGGCGCATCCGCCTCACCGGCTTCTCCGATCCGGAAGGGGTGGAGGCGCTCGGCGACGGGCGCCTGGCCATCGTCGATGAGCGCCGCCGCCAGCTGGCGCTGTTCCGCCTCCCGCCGGGCGTGGACAGCTTCGATCTGGGCGATGCGCAGCGCCGCGACCTCGGTTTCGCCGACGCCGGCAACAAGGGCTTCGAGGGACTGGGCTGGGACGCGCGGACGAACCGCCTGCTACTGGCCCTGGAGCGCCCGCCGGCGCTGTTCGGCCTGGCCGTCGCCGAGGGCGGAATCGTCGGCGGTCTGCAGCCGCTGCCCGGCGAGCGGCTGCCGGTGCGCGATCTGTCCTCGCTGACCGTCGACCCGCGCAGCGGTCATTTCCTGTTGCTTTCCGACGAGTCCCGGCTGCTGGTGGAGCTCGACCGCGAGGGCCGGCCGTTCAGCTTCATCAGCCTGCTCGGCGGCTTCAACGGTCTGCATCGCGGTATCCGTCAGGCCGAGGGCGTGGCGATGGACGATGCGGGCAATCTCTACGTGGTTGGCGAACCGAACCGCTTCTACGTGTTTCGCAAGGCGCAACCCTGAATCCGGGCAGGCGTCCGTTCCTGTCCCTGCTGCGGGATCAGGGGCGCTCGATCCGCTCCACCCCGTTGCCGGTGCCGAGCAGCAGCAGGTCGGCCGGACGCGCGGCGAACAGGCCGTTGCAGACCACCCCGACGATATTGTTGATGTCTGCTTCCAGCTGTCTGGGATTGATGATCTGCAGATTGTGCACATCGAGGATCACGTTGCCGTTGTCTGTCGTCACGCCCTCACGGTAGACCGGGTCGCCGCCCAGCCTGAGCAGCTGGCGCGCCACATGGCTGCGGGCCATGGGAACCACCTCCACCGGCAGCGGGAAGGCGCCGAGGAAATCGACCCGCTTGCTTTCGTCGGCGATGCAGATAAAGGTCTTGGCTACCGCGGCGACGATCTTCTCGCGGGTCAGCGCGGCGCCGCCGCCCTTGATCAGCTCCAGGTACTTGTTGCACTCGTCGGCGCCATCCACGTAGAACTCCAGCTCGATGACGCTGTTCAGGTCGTACACCGGGATGCCGTGGCCCTTGAGGCGGGCAGCGGTGGCTTCGGAGCTGGCCACGGCGCCGTCGAAGGCCATCCGGTGACGGGCCAGCAGGTCGATGAAGAAGTTGGCGGTGGAGCCGGTGCCGACCCCGACGACGCTCTTCTCGGTGAGCTTTGGAAGGATGTAGTCGAGGGCGGCTTGGGCCACGGCCTGCTTGAGCTGGTCCTGGGTCATGCTGGGATCTTCGTCGGAGGGGGAAGGTGGGGCAATTATAGCCGCGTCCGGTTCGGCCTGGCGCCCGCCGGCACGCCGATGGTGGTCGGCCACGACGGTGACGGGGTAGACTGCCCGGCATTCCTTTCCTGCTCCCCGATGTCCTCCGATGCTCGAACAGTACGTCAAGAAGATCCTCACCTCGCGCGTCTACGACGTCGCCGTCGAAACTCCCCTGCAGCCCGCCCGCCAGCTTTCCGAGCGCTTCGACAACCAGATCCTGCTCAAGCGCGAGGATCTGCAGCCGGTGTTCTCCTTCAAGATCCGCGGCGCCTACAACAAGGTGGCCCAGCTGAGCGAGGCGGAACTGGCACGCGGCGTGGTCACCGCCTCGGCCGGCAATCATGCCCAGGGCGTGGCCCTGGCGGCGAAGCACCTGGGCATCAAGGCTGTCATCGTGATGCCCAGGACCACTCCGGAGATCAAGGTCCAGGCGGTGCGCGCCCGCGGTGGCAAGGTGGTGCTGCACGGTGATGCCTTCCCCGATGCGTTGGCCCATGCGCTGAGGCTGGTTGAGGAGAAGGGGTATACCTTCGTGCCGCCCTACGACGATCCCGATGTGATCGCCGGCCAGGGCACCGTGGCCATGGAGATCCTTCGCCAGCAACCGGGCCGGCTGGATGCCGTCTTCGTACCGGTCGGCGGCGGCGGGCTGATCGCGGGCATCGCCGCCTACGTGAAATACCTGCGCCCTGAGATCAAGGTGATCGGCGTCGAGCCGGAGGATTCCAACTGCCTGCAGGCGGCGCTGGCCGCCGGCGAACGGGTGGTGCTGCCGCAGGTCGGGCTGTTCGCCGATGGCGTGGCGGTGGCGCAGATCGGCGCCTACACCTTCGACATCTGCCGCTACCATGTGGACGAGGTGGTCACCGTCAGCACCGACGAGATCTGTGCGGCGATCAAGGACATCTACGACGACACCCGCTCGATCACCGAGCCGGCCGGCGCTCTGGCAGTGGCCGGAATCAAGCGCTACGTCGAGCGCGAGGGGGCGGCCGGGCAGACCCTGGTGGCCATCGACTCCGGCGCCAACATCAACTTCGACCGCCTGCGTCATGTCGCCGAACGTGCCGAACTGGGCGAGAAGCGCGAGGCGATCATCGCCGTGACCATCCCCGAACAGCCGGGCAGCTTCAAGGCGTTCTGCCAGGCTATCGGCAAGCGGCAGATCACCGAATTCAACTATCGCTACAACCGCCCGGACCACGCGCACATCTTCGTCGGCGTGCAGACCCATCCGGAGAACGATCCGCGCGAGCAGCTGGTGGCCAGCCTGCGCGAGCAGGGCTTCCCGGTGCTCGACCTGACCGACGACGAGCTGGCCAAGCTGCACATCCGCCACATGGTCGGCGGCCACGCGGCGGGTGTCAGCGACGAGATGGTGCTGCGCTTCGAGTTTCCCGAGCGGCCCGGCGCGCTGTTCAACTTCCTCAGCAAGCTCGGCGGGCGCTGGAACATCTCGATGTTCCACTACCGCAACCACGGCGCCGCCGACGGCCGCGTGGTGGCCGGCCTGCAGGTGCCGGCGGG
This sequence comes from Azotobacter armeniacus, assembly GCF_054779355.1. NCBI lineage: Bacteria > Pseudomonadati > Pseudomonadota > Gammaproteobacteria > Pseudomonadales > Pseudomonadaceae > Azotobacter > Azotobacter armeniacus. Next base: position 16,280 of record NZ_BAAGYK010000033.1, on the reverse strand, counting down.
CGAGCGCCACCTGCTGCCGGCCGCTCTCGACGCCATTGGCTATCCGTACTGGGACGAAACAGACAACCCGGCTTACCGGCTGTTCCTCGGCTGAGCCGCTCACGGCATCCGGCTGACCTGACAAGGACGAGGGCCCGATGGAAAACTTCCTGCTGTTCAGGGTGCTGCATGGCGTGGCCGGCGTGCTGCTGTTCGTGGCCTTCTTCGCACTCACCGGGTTCTGCTGGCGGTCGCGCCGCGTCGCGGCGGAGGGGGTGCCGCTGCGCCCGTCGCGGTGGCCCGCTCTCTGCGCCGGCCTGCTGCTGCTCTGCCTGGTCGGTTTGCCGGTCAGTGGCTGGTGGCTGGCGCATCTGGCCGGCTGGCCGTTGGGGCAGCGCTGGCTGCTGGGCAGTTCGCTGCTGTTCCTGCCGGGGGCGTCCTGCGGACTGTGGCTGGCGGCGCGGGTCGCTGGTCGGGTAGCGGGCATCCGGTTCGGTCTGGGGCTGGCTGTGGCGGGGCTGCTGTGCTTCGCCGCCATCCTCGGGCTGATGGTGGCGAAGCCCGTCTGAGGCTCAGCGCAGCGAGATCACCGGCCAGCCACGCCGTTCGGCTTCCGCCTGCAGGCGCGGGTCGGGGTCGACCGCCACCGGATGGCTGACCCGCTCGAGCAGCGGCAGGTCGTTGTGCGAGTCGCTGTAGAAGTGGCTGCCCTCCAGCGAATGGCCGGTTTCTGCCAGCCAGCGGTTCAGGCGCTCGACCTTGCCTTCCTTGAAGCAGGGCACGTCAGTGGTACGCCCCGTGTAACGGCCGTCGGCCATTTCGCATTCGGTGGCAAGCAAGGTGTCGACGCCCAGACGACGGGCGATCGGTGCGGTGACGAAGCGGTTGGTGGCGGTGATGATCGCCAGCTTGTCGCCCTGGCTGCGGTGCCGCTTGATGAGTGCCTGGCCCTTGGCGAGGATGATCGGCTCGATGCACTCGCGCATGAACGCCTGATGCCACTCGTCGAGCACGGCCAGCTCGGTGCGGCCGAGGATCTCCAGGCTGAAGTTCAGGTAGTCGACGATGTTCAACTGGCCGGCCAGGTAGTCTTGGTAGAAGGCGTCGTTGCGCGCCTTGTAGGCTTCGCCGTCGAGGATGCCGCGCTCGCAGAGCCAGTCGCCCCAGGCATGGTCGCTGTCGCCGGCCAGCAGGGTGTTGTCGAGATCGAATAGAGCCAGACGCACGCTAGAACCTCGGTCAGGGAAGGGGAATCGGAGTGCGGCGAAGCATAACGGTTCCACGGCAAAAAAAGCAGGAGCGCCGCCGGTGCTCCCCCTTGTCCAGCCCGCTTCTGGCGCGAACCTTTTTATGGAACAATGCACGCACATGCGTTCGCAAGGTTCATTGTCGTGATCGACCCCGATGGATTTCGCCCCAATGTCGGCATCATCCTGACCAATGACATGGGTCAGGTGCTCTGGGCGCGGCGGATCAACCAGGATGCCTGGCAGTTTCCCCAGGGCGGCATCGACGCACGGGAGTTGCCGGAAGACGCGCTGTTCCGCGAGCTCAACGAGGAGGTTGGGCTGGAGCAGCGGGATGTGCAGATCCTCGCCTGCACCCGTGGCTGGTTGCGCTATCGGCTGCCGCAGCGCCTGGTGCGCTCGCACAGCCAGCCGCTGTGCATCGGCCAGAAACAGAAGTGGTTTCTCCTGCGGCTGCTCTCCGACGAGCAGCGCGTGCGCGTGGATCTCACCGGCAAGCCCGAATTCGACGGTTGGCGCTGGGTCAGCTACTGGTATCCGCTGGGCCAGGTGGTCGCCTTCAAGCGCGAAGTCTACCGGCGTGCCCTGAAAGAACTCGCTCCGCGCCTGCTGGCGCGCGACTGATCAGACGGAGCTCGATGCGAGCCATGCTCAACACGCTGCGCAAGATCGTCCAGGAAGTGAATGCCGCCAAGGATCTCAAGACGGCACTGGGCATCATTGTGCAGCGGGTCAAGGAGACCATGCGCAGTCAGGTCTGCTCGGTCTACCTGCTCGATCCGGAGACCAACCGTTTCGTACTTATGGCCACCGAGGGGCTCAACAAGCGCTCCATCGGCAAAGTCAGCATGGCCTCCAACGAGGGCCTGGTGGGCCTGGTCGGCACCCGCGAGGAGCCGCTCAACCTGGAGAATGCGGCTGCCCACCCGCGCTACCGCTACTTCGCCGAGACCGGCGAGGAGCGCTATGCCTCCTTTCTCGGCGCACCGATCATCCACCACCGGCGGGTGATGGGCGTGCTGGTCATCCAGCAGAAGGAGCGCCGCGAGTTCGACGAGGGCGAGGAGGCCTTCCTGGTGACCATGAGCGCGCAGCTCGCCGGGGTCATCGCCCATGCGGAGGCAACCGGCTCGATCCGCGGCCTCGGCCGGCAGGGCAAGGGTATCCAGGAGGCGCGCTTTGTCGGCGTACCGGCCGCGCCGGGCGTCGCCGTCGGCAAGGCCGTGGTGGTGCTACCCCCGGCCGATCTGGACGTGGTGCCGGACAAGCAGGCGGAAAACCTCAGGGCCGAACTGGACCTGTTCAACAGCGCCCTGGAGGCCGTGCGCGCCGACATCCGCGCGCTGTCCATCAAGCTGGCCACCCAGTTGCGCCCGGAAGAGCGCGCGCTGTTCGACGTCTACCTGATGATGCTCGACGACGCCTCCCTGGGCAGCGAGGTGCAGCGGGTGATCCGGACCGGCCAGTGGGCCCAGGGCGCACTGCGCCAGGTGGTCACCGAGCACGTCAAGCGCTTCGAGCTGATGGACGACGCCTACTTGCGCGAGCGGGCCTCCGACGTCAAGGACCTTGGCCGGCGTCTGCTCGCCTACCTGCAGCAGGCCCGCCAGCAGACTATGGTCTATGCGGAGAACACCATCCTGGTCAGCGAGGAGCTGAGCCCGGCGATGCTCGGCGACCTGCCCGAGGGCAAGCTGGTCGGCCTGGTCTCGGTGCAGGGCTCGGGCAACTCCCACGTGGCGATCCTCGCCCGCGCCATGGGCATTCCCACGGTGATGGGGGCGGTCGATCTGCCCTATTCGAAGATGGACGGCATCGACCTGATTGTCGACGGCTATCACGGCGAGGTCTATACGAATCCCAGCGAGATGCTGCGCCAGCAGTTTGCCGAGCTGGTCGAGGAAGAGCGCCAACTGACCCAGGGCCTGGACGCCCTGCGCGAGTTGCCCTGCGAGACCCTCGACGGCTACCGCCTGCCGCTGTGGGTCAACACCGGCTTGCTGGCCGATGTCGCTCGCGCCCAGGAGCGTGGCGCCGAAGGAGTGGGCCTGTATCGCACCGAAGTGCCGTTCATGAATAATGAGCGCTTCCCCAGCGAGAAAGAGCAACTGGCGATCTACCGCGACCAGCTATCCGCCTTCCATCCGCTGCCGGTGACCATGCGCACCCTGGACATCGGCGGCGACAAGTCGCTGTCATACTTCCCGATCAAGGAAAGCAACCCCTTCCTCGGCTGGCGCGGCATCCGCGTCACCCTCGACCACCCGGAAATCTTCCTGGTGCAGGTCCGCGCCATGCTCAAGGCCAGCGAGGGGCTCAACAACCTGCGCATCCTCCTGCCGATGATCTCCTCCATCCACGAACTGGACGAGGCACTGCACCTGATCCATCGCGCCTGGGGCGAGGTCCGCGACGAGGGCACCGACGTGCCGATGCCGCCGGTGGGGGTGATGGTGGAGATTCCCGCGGCGGTCTACCAGACCCGCGAACTGGCGCGTCTGGTGGATTTCCTCTCGGTCGGCTCCAACGACCTGACCCAGTACCTGCTGGCGGTGGACCGCAACAACCCGCGGGTCGCCGATCTCTATGACTACCTGCATCCGGCGGTGCTGCAGGCGCTCAACAAAGTGGTGCAGGACGGCCATGCCGAAGGCAAGCCGGTGAGCATCTGCGGCGAAATGGCCGGCGATCCCTCGGCGGCGGTGCTGCTGCTGGCGATGGGCTTCGACAGCCTGTCGATGAACGCCACCAACCTGCCCAAGGTCAAGTGGCTGCTGCGCCAGATCACCCTGGGCAAGGCCCGGGAGCTGCTCGCCCAGCTGATGACCATGGACAATGCGCAGGTCATCCACAGCACGCTGCAGCTGGCCCTGCGCAACCTCGGCCTCGGCCGGGTGATCAATCCGGTGGCCTCGCTGCAGAGCTGAGACGCCATCCCGGAAAGCCCCCGACCGATAGGAGCCTGCCAGTTGGCTCCCTACACTGGCAGACGCACCTCGCCCAGCTCTGCCCCATAGGGGCCGTAGCTGCGCTCGACCAGCTGCCGCGAGCCGTCCGCCGCGACGATCAGCGCGGTGCTGGAGCGGGTGCCGTAATTCAGGCTGGCGATGAATACGCTCGACAGCAGGCGCTCACTGGCCAGGCCGATCCCGGTATCCGGCAGCTCCGCATCCGCCGCCGGCTGGGGGGCGTGCAGCGCTGCCAGCAGGCAGTCCGCCCGCGGCGTTTCCAGGCACTCGGCCAGGGCTGCCTTGGCGCGGCGCAGCTTCGGCCAGGGGCTGTCCAGGCACGCGTTGGACAGGCCGTAGAGGCCCGCCGGCAGGCGCCGCGGCGCCGCCTCGCGGGCGTGGTAGTACCAGAGCTCCTCGGCCGTGCCGGCCAGCAAATTGAAGCCGGAATAGTTCTGCACCCGTTCCGCCACCTGCTCCAGGTAGGCTTCGGGGGACAGTTCGCCGAGCAGAAAGCCCGCCGGCAGTTCGCCGCGGCTGCGCCGGCCCAGCGGCTGGGTGGGATCGCGGATGTTGGTCAGGGCGGCGAAGCGCCCCCCGGGGCCGACCCCCAGCCAGGTGCCGCCGGCCTCCAGGTCGCGTCCGGCATATACCCCCGGCGCCTCCGGCCAGGCCGCCAGGGGCAGGCTGGGGCGGGCGTAGAACTCGTCGCGGTTGGCGGCCAGCACCAGGGGCGTGCCGTGGCCGGGACGCCAGGCGAAAACGATCAGGCACATGGGATTTCCTGCCGGTAGCTATGGGACGCCGGCAGTCGACGGCCGGGCTGCTTGGGCTGCATGGGATATCCGGGCTGAACCGCTCAGTTCGCCATCGCGTCGAAGCTGTCGGCGCGGGCCACTTTCCACATGCGCGCATGGAGATGGAGCTTACCCTTGCTTTTGCCCTGACCCTCGCTGTCGAGCAGCTCGCCCGGTTTGAGGAAGGCATGCTGCTGGGAGAACAGCTTGATCTCGGTGGCGGAAATGCGCCGCACCAGATGCTTGGCATCCACCTGCGAAGGCTGCTCCAGACCGGCGGCGGCGAGCATTTCGGCCAAGGCCTTGAGGGTGTTGCGGTGGAAGTTGTACACCTGCTGGGCCTTGTCCTCGACCACGACCGCACGCTGGCGCAGCGGGTCCTGGGTGGCGATGCCGGTGGGGCACTTGTTGGTGTGGCACGATTGCGACTGGATGCAGCCGAGGGCGAACATGAAGCCGCGCGCCGAGTTGGCCCAGTCGGCGCCGATGGCCAGCACGCTGAGGATGTCGAAGGCGCTGACGATCTTGCCGCTGGTGCCCAGCTTGATCTTGTCGCGCAGATTTGTCCCGACCAGGGTGTTGTGAACGAACAGCAGAGCCTCGCGCATCGGCACGCCGATGTGGTCGGCGAATTCCAGCGGTGCCGCGCCGGTACCGCCTTCCTTGCCGTCGATGACGATGAAGTCGGGCAGGATGCCGGTTTCCAGCATCGCCTTGACGATGCTCATGAACTCCCATAGATGGCCCAGGCAGAACTTGAAACCGACCGGCTTGCCTCCGGACAGCTCGCGCAGCTGGGCAATGAACTGCATCAGCTCGATCGGGGTGGAGAAGGCGCTGTGGCGCGCCGGCGACACGCAGTCCTCCGTCATCGTCACGCCGCGGGTCGCGGAAATTTCCGGGGTGATCTTGTGCTTCGGCAGGATGCCGCCGTGGCCCGGCTTGGCGCCCTGGCTGAGCTTGATCTCGATCATACGCACCTGGGGGCTCCGGGCCTGGACGGCGAAGCGTTCCGGGTCGAAGCGGCCATCGCTGGTGCGGCAGCCGAAATAGCCGCTGCCCAGCTCCCACACCAGGTCGCCGCCGTGTTCGCTGTGGTGGGGGCTGATGCCGCCTTCGCCGCTGTCATGGTAGAAGTTGCCGAGCTTGGCGCCCTTGTTCAGGGCGCGGATGGCATTGGCGCTGAGCGAGCCGAAGCTCATCGCCGAAATGTTGAACAGCGAGGCCGAATAGGGTTGGGTGCATTGCGGCCCGCCGATGACGACGCGGAAGCTATCGGGGTCGGCGACTGGTGCTGGGCGCATGGAGTGGCCGATGAATTCGAAGCCGCTCTCATAGACATCGACCAGCGTACCGAAGGGCTTGTCCGCACTCTTGTTCTTTGCCCGCGCGTAGATCAGCAGACGCTGGGTCCGGGAGAAGGGCAGCCGGTCGTTGTCGCCCTCTATCAGGTACTGGCGGATCTCCGGGCGAATGCTTTCTATCAGGTAGCGGAGATTGCCGAGAATCGGGTAGTTGCGCCGTACCGCATGGCGCGTCTGCAGCAGATCGACGATACCGAGCATGGTCAGGGCGGCGCCAGCCAGCGTGAATGGCCGGAGCCATTCGTGACTCCAGAAGGGAAGGCTGAGCAGAGTGGACAGTACGCAGAAGACAAGGAAGGCGTAACGACTCAGCAGCGAGACATTCATAAGCGAGAAGTGCATGCAATGACCTGGAATACTTTTTGATCTGTAGTTGGCATCCTGCATGGTTTTTGCAGAATTTGCCAAGTGGGCGAGGGTGGCATTCATAGCGTCCCGGGGTGAAGATGACGATGCCTGTACGCCAGCCGAACCTGGAGCCGGCGATACAGGCCATAAGCCATGGGGGCTTCGTGCGATTGCTCCAAGAGGGCGCCCGACCTTCACCGCCTGACTTGCAAATTCCGGTACCATGCCGCTTTGCTCAAGAGGGAGTACCGATGGAGTTTCTGCTGTATCTGCCGCTGGGAGCGGCAGCCGGCGTGCTGGCCGGGCTGTTCGGCATCGGCGGAGGGATCATCATCGTCCCGGTGCTGGTGTTCAGCTTCACCGCCCAAGGCTTCGATCAATCCGTGCTCACCCACCTGGCCGTAGGCACTTCGCTTGCTACCATCGTCTTTACCTCGATCAACTCGGTGCTGGCGCATCAGCGCAAGGGCGCGGTGCGCTGGTCGATCTTCATCTGGCTGACGATCGGCATCCTGTTCGGCGCGGTGCTCGGCAGCCTGACCGCGGCGGCGATCCAGGGGCCGATGCTGCAGAAGATCATCGGCGTATTCGCCATCGCCGTGGCGATCCAGATGAGTATCGACTTCAATCCCAAGGCCGGTCGCGCCGTACCGGGCAAGCCCGTCCTCAGTCTGGTCGGCGTGGTGATCGGCTGGGCCTCGACGATCTTCGGCATCGGTGGCGGCTCGCTCAACGTGCCCTTCCTGACCTGGCGTGGCGTGCCGGTACAGCAGGCGGTGGCGACCTCGGCGGCCTGCGGCCTGCCGATCGCCCTGAGTGGCGCGTTGAGCTTCATGGTCGTCGGCTGGAGCGATGTCCATCTGCCGGAGTGGAGCCTGGGGTTCGTCTACCTGCCGGCAATGCTCGGCATCGCCTTCACCAGCATGTTCTCCGCCCGGTTCGGCGCCCACCTGGCGCACCGCCTGCCGCCGCGCGTGCTCAAGCGCCTGTTTGCCCTGCAGCTGCTGGCTGTCGGGTTGGTTTTCCTGTTCTGAGGAGCCCTGGATGCTGCCCTATCCGCAAATCGACCCCGTGGCCATTTCCCTCGGTCCGCTGAAGGTGCACTGGTACGGCCTGATGTACCTGGTCGGCATCGGCGGCGCCTGGTGGCTGGCGTCGCGCCGACTGGCCGGTTTTGCCCCGGACTGGAGCCGCGAGAAGCTCTCCGACCTGGTGTTCTGGGTCGCCCTGGGGGTGATCGCCGGCGGCCGCCTGGGCTACGTGCTGTTCTACGACCTGGCGGCCTATCTGAACGATCCCAGCCTGATCCTGCAGGTCTGGAAGGGTGGTATGTCCTTCCACGGGGGGCTGCTCGGCGTGCTGCTGTGCAGCTGGATCTTCGCCCGGCGCAACGGCAAGGGCTTCTTCGAACTGATGGACTTCATCGCCCCGCTGGTGCCTATCGGCCTGGGCGCCGGACGGATCGGCAACTTCATCAACGCCGAGCTGTGGGGCAAGGCCACCGACCTGCCCTGGGCGATGATCTTCCCCACCGATCCGCAGCAACTGCCGCGCCATCCGTCGCAGCTCTACCAGTTCGCCCTGGAGGGCGTCGCGCTGTTCGCCATTCTCTGGATCTACTCGCGCAAGCCGCGGCCGACCATGGCGGTGTCCGGGCTGTTCGCCGTCTGCTACGGCATCTTCCGTTTCATCGTCGAGTTCGTCCGGGTGCCGGACGCCCAGCTCGGCTACCTCGCCTTCGATTGGCTGACCATGGGCCAGCTGCTCTGCCTGCCGATGATCCTCGGCGGCGCCGGCATGATGGCCTGGGCCTACCATTGCCATACACCCGGCAGGGTGGAAAAGTCGCGCAGCGATTTTCCACCACCCTAGGCCGTGGTGGAAAAGACCTGCGGTCGTTTTCCACCCTGTGCCATGGGCCCGGCGCTTGAGCCGGGCCGGCTGGCCTCTTACCATGCCCCGTCCCGTGTCCCCGAGCCTTCCATGAAACAGTACCTCGACCTGATGCGCCTGGTGCGCGAGCGCGGCACCTTCAAGAGCGACCGCACCGGCACCGGCACCTGGAGTGTGTTCGGCCACCAGATGCGCTTCGACCTGGCCGAGGGCTTTCCCCTGGTGACCACCAAGAAGTGCCACCTGAAGTCCATCGTTCATGAGCTCTTGTGGTTCCTCAAGGGCGACACCAACATCCGCTACCTGAAGGACAACGGCGTGAAAATCTGGGACGAGTGGGCCGACGAGAGCGGCGACCTCGGCCCGGTCTATGGCTACCAGTGGCGCAGCTGGCCGGCGCCGGACGGCCGGCACATCGACCAGATCGCCAATGTCGTCGAAATGATCAGGAAGACTCCGGACTCGCGCCGGCTGATCGTCTCGGCCTGGAACCCGGCGCTGATCGACGAGATGAAGCTGCCGCCGTGCCACGCGCTGTTCCAGTTCTACGTCGCCGAGGGCCGGCTGTCCTGCCAGCTGTACCAGCGCTCGGCGGACATCTTTCTTGGCGTGCCCTTCAACATCGCCAGCTATGCCCTGCTGACGATGATGGTGGCGCAGGTCTGCGATCTGCAGCCCGGCGAGTTCGTCTGGACCGGCGGCGACTGCCACCTCTACGCCAACCACCTGGAGCAGGCCGACCTGCAGCTCTCCCGCGAGCCCCTGCCGCTGCCGACCATGCAGCTCAACCCGGCAGTGAACGACCTGTTCGCCTTTCGTTACGAGGACTTCGAGCTGGCCGGCTATCAGTCCCACCCGCACATCAAGGCGCCGGTGGCGGTGTGACGGGCAAACCGGGGCTACTTGCGTAGCCCCCGTAGGGCGGGTGAAACCCGCCGTTGCGAATCAGTCCCTCGCCATTGCGGCGGGTTTCACCCGCCCTACGTCCCGAACGCCTAACCCAGCTCCGCGGCCAGCCGGACGATCTGTTCCTGGCGCTCGGGCTGCTCGCGCCGCCTTCCGGGATTGAGCGACGACCATTCCGGGTGGGCGCGGGCCCGCTGCAGGGGCTCGGGTAGCCTATCTTCACGCCAGTTGCGCTCCTGCGGGGTATCCAGCCGGATCGCCTGCTGCGCGGCGTGGCCGCGGGCGGCGAGGGCGGTGAGCAGTTGGCGCTGGCGCAGGGCGAGCAGGCGCAGCACGGCGTCGTCCACGGTCAGTTCGCGCTCGCCGCGCAGTTTCCCCATGATGCGATTGCCGTAGTGGCGGGCGGTCTGCGCGCCGCCGCCGGCCAGCGCGCCGAGCAGCGTGGCGGCGCCCAGGGTCAGGCCGCCGACCACGAGGTCCACCCCGGCGCCGGCCGCCGCGCCCGCGGCCATGCCGCCGCCGATCTTCACGCCGAGCTGGCGGAGGGTTTCCGGATTGAACAGGTCGTCGCCCCAGCGCCCGTCGAGCAGCGGCAGGTCGGCGGCGGTGGCGTCTTCCGGGCGGAAGGCATAGAGGCGCAGCAGGGCCTCGACGCAGCGCTGCTCGCGCTGACGCACGGCCTCGTGCAGTTCGCGGATGGCTTCCTGCTCCGGCTCCGCCCGGGCCTCGACGCGGCGTCGGCAGGCGGCGACGTCGAGCAGCAGGTCGGCGATCAGTTGGTTGCCGCTCTCCAGGCGGGCGGCGGTCTGGGCCTCGTGGGACTGGATCAGCCGCTCCAGTTGTGGGCGGGCTTTCTCCAGCAGCAGGGCCAGGCTTTCGTAAAGACGCCGCTCGCCGTCCTGCGGCGGCGCCACGGTGTCGAAGCGCACCATGGCGTGCAGGCCGAGACGGCCCAGGGCGGCACGCCAGGCGTCCTCGCGGGTGCCGGCGCGGCCGACGAAGTTCAGCACCGGCAGCAGCGGCCGGCCGCAGGCGGCGAGCGCCTCGAGTTCGTCGCGGTACTTGGCCAACACCGGCTCGCGGGCATCGATCACGTAGAGCCCGGCGGCGGAGCCGAGCAGCTGGCGCAGCACCTTGGCCTCCTGCTCGAAGCGCTGGCATGCCTCGGCGCCGTCAAGGAAGCGGGCGATCCTCGCCGGGCCGTCAAGGCGCTCGCCGGGACGGTCCAGGCGCTCGAGGTGCTCGAGCAGGGCGATGGCGTCCTCCAGGCCGGGAGTGTCGTACAGCTCGAGCAGCGCCTCGCCGTCCACCGACAGACGCGCGCCCTCGACGTGGCGGGTGGTGCTCGGCCGGTGCGAGACCTCGCCGAAGCCGATGTCGCGGGTCAGGGTGCGCAAGAGCGAGGTCTTGCCGACGTTGGTGTGGCCGACCACGGCGAGTTTCAGCGGTTCAGTCATGTCCGGTCTCCAGCCAGGTCAGAGGGGCTTCGCTGCCGTGGGGCAGCCCCAGCTGGTTGAGGGCGATGCGCCAGTCGTCAAGGCGCTCGTCGTTCGGCGTCTCGCCGGGCGGCGGAGGGAGCAGCCAGATCCGCGTCCGACCGGCGCTGCGCGAGAGTTCGCCGAGCAGCGCCAGGGTGCCGCGATCCGGTGAGCGCAGCGGGTCGACGGCCACCGCCAGGCGTGCCGGCGGCCGTCCGGCAAGGCGTTCGAGCAACTGGCGGCGCTCCTCGCGGCTGTCGAGGACGCCGGCATCGCCGATTCCGCCGGGCAGCGCCGGCGGCCAGGGACGGCTCTCGTCCAGCTCGACGGCCACCAGCAGGGCGGTGGCGCCCTCGACCTGGCCGTTCAGAGCGCTGGCCGGCACCTCGGGCAGAACCTGCGGCGCGGCATCACAGACGCCGATGCGTTCGCTGGAGGGCTGCAGGCGCTCGGCGAGCAGGCGATAGCCGGGAAGCGACAGGTCCAGGGCCAGGCGGGCGCGGCCGGAGAGCCAGCGGCTCAGGCAGAGCAGGGTGAGTAGCAGGCGCGGCAGCAGGCCATACACCAGCAGCACGCCGATCAGCCAGCCGGCCCAGGCCTGGCGGGCGGCCTCGGCGGTCAGTGCCTGATCGGCGCTGGCACGGATCGTCGCGGCGTCCGGCAGGGCGAAGCCGAACAGCGCCGGCAGGGCGCCGAGGCCCTGAGTCAGGGCGACGAAGGTGTCGCCGTCGAGCAGGGTGGTTTCCCAATAGAAGCCATAACTACGGGTCGACAGCAGCGCCAGCAGGGTGAGCAGCGCCGTCGACAGGGCGAGCAGCCAGAAGCCGTGGACCAAGAGGCCCATCCCCCAGCGGCCGAGGCGCTGGCGCTGCAACAGCAGCAGCAGCGCCGGGATCAGCTGCGCCGCCTTGGCGTCGCGGGCGAGCTTTTCGCTGAGCCACAGCCACAGGCGGCCGAGGGCGCCGCCGCTGTCGCCGGTGAAGAGCAGGCCGAACAGCCAGGCACAGAGGGTCAAGAGGTGCAGGCCGAGCAGGCTGCCGAGGGCCCAGAACACATTGATCGGTCCCTTCTGCTCGGTGCCGAGGGCGGCCATCGCCAGACCGGCGCCGCCGGCCAGGGCGAGCGCCAGCAGGACGAGCAGCGCCAGACCGCCGCCCTGGTGCCAGTGGTTCAGGGCGGCGAGCAGGCCGTCGCGCTCGGCCAGCCACAGGGCGCGGGTCTGGATACGTCGGGTCAGGTCGCCCCCGGCGGCACGGGCGCGGCGGTTGGCTTCGCCGTCCTCCAGCGGGCCGGCGAACTCTTCGCGCAGGCGGATGGTTTCGGTCAGCCAGAGGCGGTGTAAATCGGTCAGTGGAGGGGAGGCAGTGGTCACGCGGTCTCTCGATGGCGGTTCGGTTCCAGCCATGAGGATACCCGTTCGGGCCGGGCCGCGGGCAAGTCGATACGGGCGCACCGGCTGCGCCCGGCACGCCCTCGGCCGCAGGAGACTACGGCCGCTCGCGCAGGCGCAGGGGGATGTTCGGCTGGTCGCTGAACAGACCGTCGATGCCGGCCTCGAGGAAGGCGCGGATCTCCGCCTCCAGGTCGCCGTGCGCGCTGGGTTCGTCGCTGCTGCGCAGCCCGGTCGGCAGGAAATGGTTTTCCGCGCGGAAGGTGAAGGGATGCACCTTGAGACCGGCGGCATGGGCGTTGGGCACGAAGTCGGTGGGGCTGCCCAGGTTGCCGTTGGCGTCCCGCGGGATGATGTAGCCCTTGTCCGGGCCGACGCCGTCGGCATAGGCAGCGATGGCTTGCAGCCCGGCCGGAGTGGCCATCTGCGCGTAGGTCAGGGCGCTGCCGATCACTTCCTGGTCGTAGGGCTGGCCGGCGCCGAACAGTTGGACCAGGCGCAGCGGAGTCAGCCGGCGCAGGGTCTTGAGGTTCTCCACCTCGAAGGACTGGATGTACACTGGCGACGTGCGGCTGTGGTAGCCGTTGCGGCGGAGGATCTCCACCAGCGGCTCCTCCATCGCCAGACCGAGGTACTGGAAGTGGGTCGGGTGCTTGGTTTCCGGGTACAGGCCGATGCGCCGCCCCTGGTTTTCTTCCAGGCTCTTCACCAGGTCGATGATCTCCTGCAGGGTGGGGACCTCGAAGGACTTGTCCAGGCGGGCATTGCCGGGGCGGATGTCCGGGATGCGCTCGATGGCACGCAGGGACTTGATCTCCTCCAGGCTGAAGTCCTCGCTGAACCAGCCTGTCAAGTCACGGCCGTCGATGCTCTTGGTGCGCTTGCGGTCGGCGAATTCTGGATGCGCGGCGACATCGGTGGTCAGGTCCAGCTGGTTGTCGTGGCGGGCGACCAATTGGCCGTCCAGGGTCATCACCAGATCCGGCTCGACGTAGTCGGCGCCCTGCAGCACCGCCAACGCGTAGGCGGCCAGGGTGTGCTCCGGCACGTAACCGCTGGCGCCGCGGTGGGCGATGACCAGCGGTTGGGGTTCGCCGGCGTGGGGATGTGGTGGCGCCGGCGGTTCCGGGGCGGCGCAGGCCATCAGGGGCAGCAGCAGGCTGCCGGCGCTCAGCCAGTGACGAAGGGGGGCGGGGTGTTTCGGGGGCATCGCTTGCGCTCCAGGGACAATGGAGCGCAAAGCCTGCCCGAGGGGGGTGACGCTTCGGCGATGGCGAAGTAACAGTCTCGTGGCGATTGGGTGACCGGCCACTCGATCGCGAGCCTACCGGCATCCATGCCGGCCGGCGCTGCTCATGGCCTGGCCGGTCCGGCTGGCGAAAGGCGCTTCATCCGCACGGCGTAGGAGATCAGGTACCACATCAGGAACCAGGCAACGGCGAACTCGCGCAGCTCGCTGCTGCCAAGATCGTCGAGCGCCGAGTGGGGCAGCCAGCCGGCGATCCGGGTCACCGCAAACAACAGCCCCGCCGGCAGCAAGGCTGTCTGCGGCAGAATCCAGGGCTCTGCCGTCGCCATCATGGCGCCATGCGAGATGATCGGCCCCCGCTTGCCCGCCAGGCGCCACAGCGGAATCAGGAAGCCTCCTGTCAGGAGAAACAGCTCGACCAGCAGGCGGGGCTTCTGGTCGAGCCACGAGCTCATGTTGTGCAGATTGGTCTCGCCCTGGTCATTGACCCTGGCGAGGAAATCCGGCGTGCTCCAACCGAAATACCATTGCCCCCAGCTGACCTCTTCGCCGGCGAAGTAGACACAGGCCAGCGACCAGGCCAGCAGCCAGTAACCCAGGATCGGGAGCGGCAGCCGGTCGCGGTAGGCCCAGAAGGCATGCAGGCCGAGCAGAATGCCGGGGATCAGCACGATGACGGTCAGGTGCTCGAAGGCTCCGGCTCCTTCCGGCGAGCCGTCCTTTGCCAACTGTTTCGCGAACTCCTCCGGATCCAGCCAGGCAAATAGCAGTATGGCGATCAATAGAAGCAGGCTCGAGCCGATGGCGAGCAGCTCGAACCCGCGTGAAGAGTGGTTGGTGGTGATGGATGCATCCATGATTCGTCGGCTCCCGAATGACCTTCATGGCCCGACGTCTTAATCGAGGCCTGCGGTCGCTGCAGTTAAAAGCGGACTAGCATACATCCAGTGGCCTGTGCGGTTAAGTTGGACGGGCTCGGGTTAGACAGACTGGGTGCCGAGCCTGACGAGAGAGAAGGCGGGGGACAGGGAGGGAAGCAGGAGGACAAATCCGCGAGAAGCCGCCCATTCGCTGCCTCGGGCCTGCTCGCAGCGGGGCGCGCGGCTCTGCTATCCTCGCTGCCATGAACACGCCCCGACTCCCCCTCGCTTTGATCGCCGCCGTCGCCGCCAACGGCGTGATCGGCCGCGACAACCGCATGACCTGGCACTTGCCGGCGGATCTCAAGCACTTCAAGGCCACCACCCTCGGCAAGCCGATCGTCATGGGCCGCAAGACCTGGGACTCCCTCGGCCGCCCACTGCCCGGCCGGCTCAACCTGGTGGTCAGCCACCAGCCGGACCTCGCCCCCGAAGGCGCCGAAGCCTTCGCCTCGCTCGACGCCGCCCTGGCCCGCGCCGACGCCTGGGCCCGCGAGCAGGGCGCAAACGAGCTGATGCTGATCGGCGGCGCACAACTCTATGCCGAAGCATTGCCGCAGGCCGAGCGCATCTACCTGACCTGCATCGACCTTTCCCCGGAGGGCGACGCCTTCTTCCCCGACTGGAACCCCGCCGACTGGCGCCGCGTCTCCCGTGAGGAACACCCGGCCACGGCGGACGCGCCGGGGTATGCCTTCGAAGTGTGGGAGCGGGGGTAAGGGAGGCTGGCGGGCATCGTCCACCTGAGCCGCTGGCGTACTGCCCGCAGCCCTCGGTCCTGCGTAGGGTGGAAAACTCGCGAAGCGATTTTCCACCAATAGAAATATCCGAGCGGTTGCAGGAACTGAGTGCAGCACGGGTACTGGATTGAAGTAGGCAGCCTCATGCTGCAACGCCATCACCTCTGTCATGACCTCAATCGAGCACTTCCAGTTGAAGCGCTTGCGAGGCATAAACAATGGCGGCAAAAAACTCTGCTTTATTTTGAGACGGTAAGTCATCACCAAGAATTTAGGTCATCATAGATGCCCCCTACAGACACCGGCGATACCCTCATGAAACTCCCACTTCTTACCGTTGACCGGGGTCAGGATTATCAGCCGACTTTTTGTTGGGCACTTGCCACCCACCCGGTTCCACGGCCAACTTCAATACCCTCTTGAAATCGGCGACATGCTGCAGCAACTCACCAAGTTGCCCGCCATCACCTGCTAACCCCTCCTTCCAGAGCTTCTTGTCTATCGTCCCCAGCACCAGATACGCGCTGCCTATGACTTCAGGGGCAATCTGACTGAAGCTGTGCGCCAGCTGGGCCTCGAGTTCATCCTGGTGCACTATGATCAACTCGCATTGCGAGCAGTAGCGACAGGTCTTGCCGAGCGCCATCGGCCCCCACTCGTCGATATGGATGAAGAGGGCGAATTTCCGCAGATAAGTTGGTTTCTGGCACCGGGGACACTTGCTGAGACGCTCATCTGCATACGGATTCAGAATGAATGCATAGCGTGGCGGTAGCTTCCCAATTCTCTTCTTCGCCATAGGCGCGTACTCCAAAACTCGCTAGCTGCCTAATCTAGATAGGAAGAAGCCTCACGGCTCCTCTCTCCCACACCACCGGACATACGGATCACGTATCCAGCGGTTGATGAATTGAACTCCTAGCACTACAGTTGCATTTTTGAAATGAGATGAGCCCGCCTGGCCCCGGCCTGATGAGCCCTTCGCCAACATGACCAGGCAATGATCTGTGCCGGATCGATC
>NZ_BAAGYK010000032.1:0-12310 GCF_054779355.1 Azotobacter armeniacus | reverse complement strand
CCCGAGCCATTCTGGTCTCCTTGTCCGAGCGGGAGAGGAGGACCGAAATGACCAGGAAGAGCAACCCCTGTATGTCGAATTCGTGTTTTCAAAAAATGCTCTAGACATCAGCATCGCTGAGCTGTCCCGCCGGCTGGGCTTCGCCCATGAAACCCGGTACGGTCGCGCCCAGGTCGGCAAACGCCTCGCAGGCCCGGCGGCAGCGCCAAGCGGTCCTGGTTCAAGGAATCAGGATCACCTTCTCGCTGCGCCCTTCGTCGACGTCGGCATAACGCGCAGGGCCCTCGGCGAGGGGGGACTCGATCAATCCATCCGGAGCGGGCAGGGTGCCGTCGTCGAAATGCCGGCCAAAGCGCTCCAGCATCCGTGCGCATTCGGCGCAGCCGTAGAGCAGCGAGTTGACGCCCACCACCGAGCCGCCGCAGCGATACAGGTCCAGCGCGGGCAACTGCACCTGGACGTCGACGGGCGCCGCGATAATCGCGACGCGTCCAAAGGCCGCCAGCGCCGGAACCGCGGCGGCGAGCCAAAAGCCGGTGGTATCGAAGATCGCCTGTGCACCGCCTTCGAACACCTGTTCGACCTGGCTGGGCAGCGCTTCCGGAGTGGTCAGGGCAGCGCTTCAAACCCCTTGGCCTGCAATGAAGTCTCGATTGCGCTAGGGCCTGTTGACGATTCACATGGGGAGCCATAGAAACCCACAGGCCATGGCTACCATGCTCTCGTAATTTCGCTTCAGCTTGTCGTAGCGGAACGCCACGGCGCGGTAATGCTTAAGTGGTGCCTGGCCAATAAATTTCCGATTATAGAATTAAGCCGAGTACATACTCCCTAGTATTAGGGCGTATTACACACCGAATCGGCAGCCAACTTCCGCTGCTTGGACTGGCGGGCTTGCCCTTGATAAGGGCGCCTTATTCCATGTGAGCACCCGCACCGCCTTGCAGGCAGGTGCACGCGGTATGGTCAGGTGTACTGCCAATCGACGGTGACAGAGGCAGTTCTCGGCTCATAATTAAGAATTCACAAATCACAATTAATTTTTCATAACTAATAAATCATAATTGTGATTTATAGCCGGCCTTTTCCAGCTGCTCGCGGATCAGGGCGCTGATGGTCTTGGGCCCCTTACCCGAGCGCTTATTCTGCAGCGCCTGGTCCTCCAGTTGCTCGATCATCACATCGGGCAGGCTGATGGTGATGGGCTTGGGCTTCGCGATGCGCTTCGGCGCTTCGGGCTCGACCACTTCGCCATAGGGCTTGTCAGCTAGCTCGCGGACCAAGCGGTCCACATCCTCGGACGATGGGACTGGCTTTCCGCCTTGCTGTACGCCGGCACGGGCGCTTGGGGGCTTAATGGCCATCGAGTACCTCCTGAACCAGCGCCTCGATCTCGGCAACAGCGCTGGGGTTGTCGGCTTCAAGCACGGATTTTCCCTGGGGAATCACGTCTCGATAGACCTTGCGGTAGTAGCCCACCGAGTTCAGGGCCTGGATCTCGGGGAACTCGGCAAGGTACGCCAGAAACTCCTGACGCTCAGTGCCTTTGACGGACGGATTTGTGCTGGCCATCGTCTGGTAAGCGACGACCCGTAGCCCTGGGTTCACGTCGCGGACCCGTATGATCTGCTCCTGCAGCTCCGACAAGGTGTCGAGGTCAAGCTGGCTGGCCTGGTGTGGAGCGATGATCAGATTGGCCACGGCGGCCCCCGATATCAGCTCGCGGCTGTTGCGACCAGCCACGTCAACCAGAACGTAGTCGTATTTCTCGCCGAGAGACTTCAAGGCGCTGGCGATGTTGTCGCGCTTTTCCATCGGTGTAATGGCCGGCTGCAAGCTGTTTGCCTCCCGCTCAGCGTGCCAGCGCGAGCCACTACGTTGTGGGTCTGCATCGACGAGGCAGACTTCCTTTCCCCGACGGGCGATGGCGACTGCCAGATTGGTGGTAGTAGTCGTCTTACCTGCGCCGCCTTTGTTGCAGCCGACGATAATGATCATCCCTGTGACCTCACAATTATGAATTAATATCCAATAAAGCATAATTCATAATTCGTAATTGTGAAAACTCCTCAAAGCACCGCATTCAGCCGGCGCAGAGCGGCTTCCCTCGATTCACCCGGGTACGCCAAGCGGCTCAGCTCGGCCTCACTGAGGGTGCGCGGTTGCTCTAGGTCGAGTGCTTGCTTAGGAGTAGCTTTGTGCTTGGTCGACATGTTGGTCTTGGTCTCCTCTTTGGGAGCGAATGTAAAGATCAGGTGGCTGACTTTTCGCCCGGTTTTGCGTTGATCCCAGGTTACGTGCAGAGGAGAGTGCTCATTTACCTGTTCAACAGCAGGCTCGATGACCCACTTTTTCAGGTCTTTGATGGACGGATAGCGATCCTCCAGCTGAAAAACCTGACGCAACCAGTCGAGTTCGACTTCCCGTTGATATCCGACGCCGCGCCACTGCACCAATAGCTCGTACAAGCGAACGCCGTAAGCACTAGTCATTTTGGCCACGTCCGCGATGGAGTAGATCGTGTAGCGCTCGGAGAGGTCGGCCAGGTAAGGCAAGATCGCCGTGGTGAATTGCAACCGAACTAATCCGTCTGAAGGAACGTAATCGACCAGTTGCACCCACCGAAATTTGCGTTTCGCAGGGCTCCCCCCATCAGGGCTGTAGGGCACGCTGACATAGCGCTCGAACAGCGTCTGGGCAGCCTTTTCCAGCTCCTCATACGCGGTTTGCCGGGCGATACCCGAACGCTCGGCAATCTCCAGTGCCCGCACCTCATAGAGAATCTGATCACTGATTGGGGCATCTCTTCGAACCTGTGCGATGCAGGCAAGGATGACACGATGCTCACCAAGAGTAAGCCGATAGGCGGCCTCAACGAGGGCGTTGGATTTACAAACTCGTAGATTCGGCATGGAGATCCTTTCTGCCTGTAATGCGGATCGGTGGCTTTGTGCTTGGTAAGCAGCCAACCACGCAGGCTGTGTAGCTAACCATTTTAGGAGTTCGTCTACAAGACTCCCATGCTGTTAGGTTTTCCTCCCTTTATTTGTCAGGTTTTCCTCCCTACTTCGTCAGGTTTTCCTCCCTACTTCGTCAGGTTTTCCTCCCTTTATTAAGGCTGAAACCCCCAGCTGGCGCGGCTTGCAGCGTTCCTAAAAGGAGAAAAGGAGAAAAGGAGAAAAGAGACTTGCCCTTTTCGGGCTGTGAAAGCTGAAAAGCGAGCTCAAAAAACTTGTCAGGTTTTCCTCCCCTTATGGGAAGGCCCTTCCGAATGCCCTCCAAGCCGCATCCGCATCTAACCGTCCCTTCAGAGTCCAACACACCCGCAGGTTCCGAAATGACCTGCATGCTGGCCTACCGGTAGTAGCTAACAGGTTAGTTGTCGGTACGCAGTACACGGCACACCTTAGGGACTTCCTCCCATTCGTCGCCCCTGAACAGCCGTCCCACCTGCAGCTTTTTGCTTTTCGTGCTTCCTTTCGAGCCAAAAAGTGGCGCGAAATGGCCGCACAGCCGCCATTCGATTGCCGATCATCAGGGCTCCATCCACTGAAGCGAGAGTCCTCATGTTCCTGTCCTTCCTCAAACGCTGGTTGTTCGGCGACAACTACGCCTCGCTCTTCGCCGAGGCACCCCATCCGGCCGAGCGGCTGATTCCCCCGGAGCTTCGCCCCTACCTGGAAAACCATAATTGGCGGAACCTGCGCTACCCCCCCTATCAGGAAGGCTATCCCGGCAAGGTGCAAGGCGAGTGGTTAATGCGCCACTACCAGCGCAAGCTGATCGACCGCATCGCAGGCTCCATCGGCCTGCCGAAGGACGAGTACCAGCGCTACGTCGAACCGATCCTGATCAACGTCGCGGAGCTGGCGCACCTGCTGCCGGCCTCGGAGAACCATCACCACGCCGGTCCCGGCGGGCTGCTGCGGCACAGCCTCGAAGTCGCCAACCTCACCCTGGATGGGTGCCTGACCACTGCCTTCGACACCGCCGAGACGCCGGCAAGGCGCAGCACTCGCCGGTGGCGCTGGAATGTGGCGGGCGTCGCGGCGGCCCTGCTGCACGATGCCGGCAAGGCCATCACCGACCTGCGCGCCACCGACTTCGAGGGCAAGCTCGAGTGGAACCCCGGAGGGGAAACCCTCCACCAGTGGGCGGTGCACCACAAGCTCGATCGCTACTTCCTGCACTGGAATGCCCAGCGCCACGAAAAGCACATCCAGGTCTCGGTCGCCCTGGCGCAGAAACTCATACCCGACGAGGTGGTTGCCTGGATTCTCGAAGGCGGGCGGGACATCCACGAGGCCCTGCTCGATGCGATTGCCGGTGCCGAGAACGGTTCGCCCCTGACCGGGCTGGTGCGTCGGGCGGACTCGGTTTCGGTCAAGCACGACCTGCTCCGGGGGCCAAGCCATGCCGAAGACAGGGAGACCGGCGTGCCGGTCATCCGCCTGGTCAGCGACGCCATGCTGCGCCTGCTCGCCATGGGACAGTGGACGGTCAACACGCCGGGCAGCCGGGTCTGGGTGGCCACCGATGGTGTCTACATCGTCTGGCACTACGGCGCCAGGGAGCTCGTCGAGCTGCTGGTGAAGGACGGGATCGCGGCCATTCCGCGCGCGCCGGAAACCCTCCTGACCCTTCTGGCGGATCATGGTCTGGCCCAGCGTCGGGACGATGGCGAGCTCTACTGGCCCGTTACCCCGCACATCCTGTGCAAGAACGGCAAGGGGCCGATCCTGCGCTGCCTGAAACTCGGCTCCCCGGAGGTGCTGTTTCCGCATGTGCCGGTGCCGCTGCCGACCTCCATTCGTCTGGGCAAGGCGGGCGAGCAGGTCGAGCTGATCGCCCCCAACGAGCAACGTCCGCTCAAACAGGCAAGGCCGGTTTCCGTGTCGACCGCTGCCGTCGAGCGACCCGCGGTCGAGCCTGGCCAGGCCACGCCGAACCGGCCCAACACCGAAGGTGCTCCGGAGCCCCTACGAAAGGCTATTTCGGCATCCGGCCTGCCGACCGAACCCCGTATCCCTTCGCCATCGGATCCGGCGGCCGCCACAGCACCGCCCCGGCCTACCGTCCCCAAACCGACAAGCCCAAATACCCAGCCAGGCAAGGACAATCCGGAGGTGGCTTCGGAGCTCATGCCCCCGGACACCAATCCGCCTGCGCCCGTTGCCGAACCGCTGCCCATGGCCCACGCCCCCTCGAACCCCACACCCGAGCCGCCGGAATTTCCCCGAAAAAATGCTCAGGGTAAAATCTCGCTGGCCGAGCTGCTGGGGGAACCGAGCCCCCCGCCGCTCCCCCAAAACCCGCCCCAACCGCGTCCGGAGCCCTCCAGGCCGCGGCTCAAGCTCCAGGGGCACGCCGCTGGGCGGGTGACACCCAGCCAGGAGGCGCGGCTGACGCCGGCGGAAATCGCCCTGCTCAACGCCCAGCCGGTGTTGGCCGGCAAGTTCATCGCCTGCCTCGACCGGGCGGAAGCACTGCGCACGGTCGCCGACCGGGTCTTCGTGCCCCTGGGCAAGACCTCCTTCGACGACGACGACCTCCTGCCCCTGTTCGACAACGACTGGCTCTGGCGGGACTTCACGCGGGAGGGGGCTCCGCTCACCCGGCTGGTCAACCGTCGCCAGGGATTCCTGCTGACGGTTCCGCTGAGCGCGCTGTTCTGCAAGCTGGGGGAGCTCGACTGGGGAATCCCCTACATCGGCTCTCTTCCAGAGGCCGAAATTGCCCCGTACCACGGCTACCTGGCCGCGGTCCTGGCGCAAGCCCGGCCCGAAACGCCGGGGAACGTCGACACCCTGGCGATCAGCGAGAGTCGGCTCGAGGCACTGGCCAAGCAGCTGGATGTCTCCAAGCGGGACGTCGAAACCGCCGTGCTGAGCCTGCGCGATGCCGTCAGGATTCCGGTTCGTAAAAAGCTCTATATCCGCGCCCGGCCCGAGGAGGTGGTGTCCCTGCCGAATTGAGGGCGATGAAGGCCAGCCTTCCCTGGGAAAGGGCTGGCCCGTTCCGATCAGGCACCGACCTCGCGCCATGGCTGCCAGGAGGCTGCAGAACGCGCGCGGGGACACTCGGCATGGTCGACCCCATAGGGTGATCGAGAAAACGCGCCTATGGCCCGCAGAGAGGCCTATCATCCGGGAGCACGGTCCACGGGACGGCCAGAGCCTGGCTGTGCCCCCTGGGTAGTCGTCCAGCACGACCCCGCAGCGGGGCCCGGATAGGAGAGGTTATTTCCATTCCCTCCGGCCCGACCTCGGGTAGAAATCGGCCCCCCTCTATCATCGACTACCGGCCGGGACACTCTTTTCGAGTCAACTTCCCCTGGCCCCGATGGGTTGCGAGTTTCCGCCTCGAAAAATGATTCGATCGCCAGGTGATCCAATTACCAGGTCACTGGTCCTTACCGACTTTGTTGCTCGCACCTTATCCGCGGTAATGAATGGCAGAGTAGTCATTCGGTCGTTTTGTCGATCAATACCCGCAGAAAATACCGGCCTGCTCGCAATATCGACTCATACGGCGCTTGAACGACAGGAGCCACATGGCCAATAGCAACAGCACTTCTGGGAAATTTATTCCTTGAGAGGGATAGGGCATTTTTCAAACGTGTAATATGTATTTTCCCGCTGGGAAGGAAGTAGCTTTTGACTTGAAGAGTAAACTACCAAGCCAATATTTTTTACGGTAAATCCAGAGCGTGTTTCCATGGAGGGGAACAACCGTTCTGCCATTTCAGACATGCGCTGATTCCCATGCAAAAGATTTCCTGCGACTTCGCCTTGAATCACTTCGGCCCCTGCACGGAAACTTCGCAACGGCCCTGCGCTGTTTCTTTGGAAAGTGGGGGACCCGATGCTGCCAGGAGCACTTTTTAAAACTCTGGATAGGCAGGCATGCTCTCATGCGTTGAAGTCGGCCATGGCCATTGCCGGTGGGCCATGCCGCTGCGGCTCGGCTCTGCAAGGTTCCAAATCGCCCACGATAGCGGAAGCCCTTCGCTTCGCTGGACCCAACCGCCGTACGCCATCGCCTGCCCGGGTTACCGCCATTCATCCCGAACCGCCCGGCGGATTTTCTCCCGTTGACTCCGGCCCGTTCAGGTCGGCCACAATCCCGCTGCCCGGCCATCGATCCGTCCTTGGGAATGCCCCCTCGGAGTGGCCCGATCCCCCGCAACCCTCCGCTTCGCGACACAAAAACAGCTGAAATGGCCAAAACAGCTGACAGGACTATTACTATCTATTTCAGTCAGCTAGCTCACTGAAATAACAAACTCGATGTTTTCAGCAGTCTGCGGCCAATCAGTGAAAATGGCCCGTCCCAATCAGTGAAAGCCGCGTGGCTCTTGGCTTTCAGCCATTTTTGGTTGGAAAAATGCGGAGGGTGGGTGAGCCAATCAGTGAAAGCGGCTCGACCTAATCAGTGAAAGTCTCCCAAAAATGTGCTGAAAGCCGCGTGAGCTCTGGGCTCAGCACATTTTTCAATGCCCTCGGCCAGCCCCCGATCGGCTCCTCGCCGAAAAATGTGCTGAAAGAGGCCCCGCGAAATCTTCTGAAAGCGGCCTCCAAATGTGCTGAAAGCCGCGTCAGCGCCGGGCTCAGCCTTTTTAGAGGGGTATGTGTGGCGTTTACGACACCCCGTTGTGAAGCAGGTCATCCATGACCTGGACTTTCTGGTAGCGCCCCGTCCACGCCAGTGTGGTCTTGCGCAGGGCTCGGTTCTCCGCAGCCAGCTGACGCAGTTCCGCCAGTCGGGCTTCGTAGTTCCTCACCAGCAGCAGGAGCGTGCCTTTCACGAAGCTGAACGCCCCGGGTGGGTATTTGTGGCGTGGCCCTTTCGGGATCTTCCGCGCCACGGCATTCCCTTTTCCGTCTTCCCGGACGTAGTGCACCCGAACCCAGTAGAAGCCCCAGGCGTTGGGGCTGATCTGCTGGACCCAGATCAGAATCGGCACATGGGTTTTCCCTTCCTCGCCAAGGAGCTGCTGGGCCTGCTCGAAATACTGCTCGGCCAGGCGCTTGGCCCGCTCCACGATCTCCAGGTAGACCGTGTCGAGGAATTCAACGGATAGCTCGGTCATTCGCTCGGTATCGATCATGGGTCATCTCCCCTATGGCTGGGAGGTATTTTCGGCAAGCCCAACGGCTTTGTGCGGCCTTTTCAGGCCATTTTCTGGCTTGAAAGGGCCGCACAAAGCTTTTTCGAATCAGGATCATCGTCGGTGCGGTGTCATCCAAGGACCCTTTGGCAACCGTCCTGTGCAGGGATGGCCCCGCGGCGCGTCCCGTCACCGGCCCATCGGCTGAGCGGCTCCCGAAAATTTTCTGAAAGCGCCTCTCGAATCTGCTGAAAGCCCCGTCAGGACTGGGCTCAGCCTTTTTTCGGAAGGCTGCAAAGACCGAAATCGGAAACTCTTCTGAACGCTGCCGGCCCATCTCCTGAAAACCTCTTCGGAGCGGGATCACAGTCCCCCCCGTCGTCATCGGCGGGCCGTTCGATGTCGCTTCGATACCCGCCCGGCCCGATTGAACGGCTGGGGCTCCCGCTTGCTCGGCTGTCGTCGCCATTCGGCGACCATTTGGCGACCCTCCGTTGTCCCCCGATCCGACCCGGGCTGGGGCGTACCCAACCTGTCGTCATTCGAGCACCGTCTGGTGTGCATTCGCGGGAGGCTCGCCGAACACGGCCTGCAGCTTTTCCCTCAGGAGACTCGGTTTGGATCGGCCTGCCCAGCCAGAAGGGCGTTGGCCCGCGCACGGCAAGGCCGTCCCGCCTGGCCTTCGAGGCGGCGTCGAGGGTTTCGCCGAAAGCATCCTGGAAATAAAAAGAGAAGCCCCGTCTGAGAGGCTTCTCTCCATTGGAAAGTCAGGGGGGCCTCAAAACGAAGGCCGGAATTCCCACAAATAATTTCCCTGGCATGCCGAACTCGATAAGGCCGTTCCTGTTGGGTTCGTCAAACGAGGGGAAATAGATTTCCCAGGTTATCGCTTTCCGGCCTGATAACTACATGCGGATAGTCATGCGGGCCAGGTGGGTAAGCCTGGGAGGCATTGAATGACCCCACTCAGTTCACAAACCAGCGCCCGAAGCGATACACGCCATAAACCGACAGAATATTTCCTGCGAGCAGGACTTCCGAACTGTCCAGCCATACGGAAAGTTTGAGCACGCTGCCGAACAGCAGCGCGAACAGGATCAGCGTCAGCGGAATGCTCAGCAGTTTCATGAAGAGACTGCCGCGCAGCGGACTGGGCTCCTCCAGTTCGTCCCAGTATTCGGACAGACAGAATGGGCAGCAATTGGAGATGGGTTTTCCGCCGCCGACTCTCCATCCATTAACGCCTGGGAAACTACGGCTGTAAATGACGCGTGGCACCATCCAGCGATGACAACGCCTGCACAGCACATGACTGCCTGCCATATCTTTTCTCCTGATGGGTCTTTTTGCGGAGTGGACGTCCCACTCCCCATCGAGGCTCTCATCCCTGGGGCAAAACCCAAGTCGGGGTCTTGGCACTGTGCACATGTCCGCTGCCGACGCCGGCTTCAGCCCTTGAATTGTCCTTTGAAGATTCGGCGCAGAAACCTGTGCCGGCGGACTTGGGTTTTCGGGCAGCGGTGTTACCCAGGAGATGCATCTCAACCCAAGGAGGCTGTTCATGAACCCATTATCCCTGCGGGCCGAGGCGATCGGCCTGGTCCTGTTCTCGTTCCTGCCCGTGGCCCTGCTGCTGGTGGGCGGATTCGCCGTCTGGGAGTGGTGGTACCTCGACCGCTTGCCGATCGAGGCCGCCGCCACCCATGGCCTGGACGAACGCCTGACGCCAGGGGTGCTGGCGGTCGTGGTGTTTGCCCTGTGGATGGGAGGGCTCCTGGCTCTGGTCGGCCGGGTCCTGGCCTTGCGGGTCATCGCCCGGTACCGCTGGCCGTTCAGCGCTTCGTGCGCCCTGCTGCTCGGTATTCTGTGGGTGACCTGCCAGACGCTGGCCCTCTGAGGAAAAGGGGACCGCCCTGATGAGGCGGCCCCTTTGCCAGCCCATCGATCCTGGCTGGCCACCGGCGACTTTCTCCCGGGCGACTGTCCCGCAATGCGGTACACCGATCACCCGTGGTTACCGCAGGTGAACCTGGGCCGTCAGCTCCCACTCCGGCGGCTCTGGAGGGGAAACGGCCTGGCGAAAGCATATCCCCCCAGGCTGGACGATCCGACTGAACCTTGGCGCCCGGAAGCGGCCTACGGGATAATGCGTGGCTTCAAGGAACGCCGTAACGGATACGCCCGCTTGGATACGAAACAGCTGCTCGAAGCCGAAATGCGCGAGGCCCTGGGACTGGCGCCCGCCAAACCTGCGCCCAAACGATCCGGACAGCGTCCGTCCTACATCCTGGTGGAACTGAGTGTTCGCAAGAGCAGTGGCGGCCCCGCCTTTCGCTTCGAGCACCGGTCCCGTTCGCTCAGCACGCTGGAAGCCCAGCTCGAGGCCGAAAAGATCGTGCGCCAGAAGGGCTGGGACGTTTGGGCCGTGCTGGACGTACGTCAGGTCTCCGAATAACCCCACGGCCTGCGCTTCAGGCCTTCACCTCCCCGCCATGGAACATGCCATGAACAAAGCCGAGCTCATCGACGCCATCTCGACCGCCACCGACCTGCCCAAAGCTACGGCTGCCCGCGCGCTGGACGCTTTCACCGCCAGCGTTACCACGGCCCTGCAACAGGGGGACGACGTGTCCCTGGTGGGCTTCGGCACCTTCACCGTGAAGGCGCGTGCCGCCCGCGAAGGTCGCAATCCGCAGACCGGGGCCGCGCTCCAGATTGCGGCCGCCAAGCTGCCGGGTTTCAAGCCGGGAAAAGGATTGAAAGACGCCGTAAATTAGTTCTAGTTAGAGGTTTCGGTGGCGGTAGCCGCCGTTGCGAACGCTGGCCAACCTCACTACAGCCACGCTTCACACAGTGTTTCTGCCTGATTGAGTACCAGGTTGGCGATCACTTCGTGAGCGATCTTGGCCTGCACCTCGTCGTCATTGAGGCCCAGTGCATCGCCGCTCAACCAGGGCATGATGCGGGAGCGGCTGGCTGACCGGGCGTATCTGCCTGCTCCGATACCGGAGTTGCTCGCCATGAATGCGCAGACATTCCGTTCCTTCATGCATTTGAGCTTGTCCAGCAGGTTCCCGCGCTCTGTCATTACTCACCTCCCTCTTCAAATGGAAACGATGCTCTTGACGATACCGGGGTATCCGTCATTCCCAACATGATCCACATCCGAGGGTGGGCTGTGCGGCCTTTTCAAGCCATTTTCTGGCTTGAATTCCCATACTCAAACGAGGCTCCGCCCCCAGTACACGGTGAAAAATGTTGACGCTTTAACGAATGCTCACTAAGGTTGAGCTACTTGAAAGTGGTAACATTGTAGCTACAAACAATTAAGAGGTGATATCATGGCTGCCGTACTTAAAACCACTGACGTGCGCTGCCGCATCGAGGCGGATTTGAAGGAGCGCGCCACTGCTGTACTGCAGAGCTGCGGCCTTAGCGTCAGCGATGCGATGCGCCTCTTCCTCCGCCAGGTTGTTGCGACTCAGGGACTGCCCTTTGAGGTGCGTATGCCTAGCGAGAAAACCACGCGCGCCCTTGCCCAGGCTCGCGAGATCCGCCGTCAGTTCGACTCTGTGGACGAGATGTTGAGGGAGCTGGATGGCGAAGCAGGAGAAGAAGCAAAAGCGCGCGGCACTGCCTAAGCGCGTTGCGTACACGGCTGAATTCAAGAAATCCTGGGAGCGTTATAACCGAGCTGGCCGCCGCGACATGAACGCAGCCAGAGAGGTTATGGCACTTCTGTTTCTGGGCGAAACGCTACCGGCCGAGTACCTGGATCACGAGCTAAAAGGCGACTGGGACGGTTCCAGGGAGTGCCACATTGGAGGCGATTTTCTCCTGGTCTACCAAGACAGCGGTGATCTGATTACCTTCGTTGACCTCGGCACCCACAGCGAGCTTTTTGGCTAGCTGTAACGACCTGCAAACGAAAACGGTCCGACCTGCAATCAAGGCGATTTTCGACCGGGATTAACAGCGACTGACCGAACCGGCCAACCAGCATTATTAACCCGGCAATCAAATACCCAATCTAAGTGGCATAACGCATCGACGCATGCTGGAAGTAGGCAACTACCCGCTCCGGGGTTTTGGCCAACCAGCTCATGAATGCCTCGGCCTTCTCCAGCAATTCCGACTTGTTTCGCGCCCGGTCACTGGTGCGCAAGCGTGTCTTGAGGTCGCGGTTCAAATACTCGTCCG
>NZ_BAAGYK010000031.1:0-4539 GCF_054779355.1 Azotobacter armeniacus | reverse complement strand
ATCCAGGCTAGGCACCCTGGCGGGCAACTGAGTCCCTCCTGCCCATCCTGCAAAATGCACGCTGTGCTTGGGTGCTTTCTTGCACTTTGCAAGATGTGGTTCTACGGTTTCTTCGCAATTCATTGACTTAGCAGACGCTCAAAAGCGTCTCTCGAAACAGGGCCGATTCACAGCGCCTCCCAGTTCCCTGGCGGGGCGTCATCGCGGCCCAGCCACAGCAGCGCCACCACCTGCTGCTGTTGGTCCGGCTACAGGTCTTCGATGATCGACTCGAACTCCGTGAATACCTCGTCATCGACGCGATCGGCGAGCGCCTGCATCGTCCAGTCGTCACCTCAGTTGGTGGGCTCCTGGGGAATGACGACCTCTTCCTTGGCATGAAGCGCACGGGCCAGCGCGATCAGTCGGCAAACGGTCTCGGGATTGGCGTACTGAATCTGCGCGCTCCTCTTGGGTGGTCCAGAATTCAAGCATGGCCCGAATAGAGAAATTTGCCTGGCTGCGATGTCTCCGTAGTGGCAAACCCGTCGTCTGGGTTGATCGACATCAAACCCGGGACATCTTCCCCCAGCGTTCCAATCAGGTCCCGGTCGCCCGCGCGCCAGAGGTGGTTTGGTCTTCGATCCTGATACGCGCTCTTATCCTTGCGAGGTCCACCATGCAAAAGCCACTGCAGATCCATTTCCACCAGATCGATCCTTCTCCGGCCATCGAGGCGCGTATCCGCGAGCAGTGCGATGAACTGGAGGAGTTCTACGATCAGATCATCGGTTGTTCGGTCACCTTCGGCGCCCCGCATCAGCACCACCACCAGGGCAAGCTCTACCAGGTCAAGGTTCACCTGACGCTGCCGGACGGCGAAATCCACTCTACCCAGGCTCACCACGATGAGCATGCCCACGAGGACCCGTACGTGGCGATTCGCGACTGCTTCAAGGCCGTGCGTCGCCAGCTGGAGGATTATGCGCGCAAGCGCAGGGCCCAGGTCAAAAGCCACGAACCCGCGCAGCAGGGGACAGTGGTCGAACTGCATGGCGATATGGATTACGGCATGCTCGAAACCCCAGAAGGACGGCAGATCTACTTCCATCGCCACAGCGTGCTGAACGGTGCCTTTGATCACCTGCACGTGGGCGATGAGTTGCGCTTTGCCGAAGAGGCCGGGGAGCAGGGGCCGCAGGCCAGTACCGTGCATCCGCTAGGGAGACAGCACACGCCGGGCTAACCCTTGATGCAGACCATCGGCTCGAGGCGCGCGACCCGGCGCTCCAGTCTGGACAGTTCCGCCGCCAGTGCCACGCTGTCGACGGCCTTGTAGGCGCCGGGTGCTTCTTCAGCGATGCCGCGCCAGGATGGGCTGCTGATCAGCACACCGCATGCGGCCAGTTCGTCGCGCACTTGTTCGCCGCGCCACAAACGTGTCGCCTGAGTCGCCCCTGCTTTCATAGGTGCTTCCGAGTGTCTTCTGGCCGATTCCGGCCAGCCACGCTATCCAGTCTGATGGCTCCTACGCTCCAGCGTGGAAGCCCGACTGATGGACACTCCGCGTCCAGGGGATGCGGGAGCATCCCTTGTGGCGTGCCTGCGCAGGAGCCTAGGCACGATCAAATTGGAGGCGGATATGAAAAGCTTGAGACGACCCGAACCGCCCGATACAGCATGCACCTAGCGGTCTGTTCGGTTTATTCGATTAGTCAATTTTGGCGCCTGAAGCTCCGATTCAGCAACGTCGAACGCAAAGCGATCTCGAGTACTGGGAGACCAGTGCCTATCGACACCGGGCAATCAGGCACAGGCCCTGCCTGCCTCCAGCCAGGACTGCAGCGCCTCGACCACCAGCCTGTGATCGTCCCACTGCGGCAGGCCCGACAGGGTCAGAGCCCCGATCAGTTCCCCGCCAGCCAGGCGTAGCGGAAAGCTGCCGCCGTGGACCGCATATTCCCGCGCATCGATATGGGGCTGGGTTTCGAACTCCCGCCCCTTGCTGCGGTTGTACTCCCCCAGATACAGTGAACTGTGCCCGTAGCGCAGCACCGTATTGCGCTTGCGCCGGACCCAGTCATGGTTGTCGGCACTGGAGCCCGGCAGGGCGGCACTGAAGACAATCCGGCCATAGACATGGATCTCCAGAACGGCCGGCGCCTGGGCGGCGGCCGCGAGCCGATACAGTTGCTGGCCCAGTTGCCAGGCCGCGGCAAGATCGAAACCGGGCAGCTGCAATCGTGCTTCCTGCTCCAGCAGTTCGGACGAGGTCATCGGGTCACCTCCAGCGTTCGGCCCTGTTGATGGCTGCGGCAGGCCAGTTCGATCAGTCGGATGCCCTGCAGAGCATCCGCGGGAGTGACCGGCGGCAGCTGGCGCTGCTGCAGGGCCTGCACCAGTTGCTGATAGAATAGCTGGTAATTACCGGCCAGGGTCGTCAGCGTCCGGGTTTCATGCTCTGTATGGACGTTGCCATAGTGGCTCGCCTTTTCCAGCCCCCAGTCCGGGCCGCCTGGCAACTCGCCGGCACGCAGCGCATCCTCCTGGGGGTCGAGCCCGAACTTGTGGTAGCTGCCCAGGGTGCCCTGCAGCACGAAACGAAGGGTGGGTGCGGCGCAGAACGGACTTGTATGCAGCACCACCTCCTTGTCCGGATAATGCAGCTGCAGATGAAAATAGTCGGTGGCCTCGGCGCCGCTGCGCAGTTCGCGACAGCGGGCGCTGATGGCCTCGGGCAGGCCGAACAGCACCAGCGCCTGATCGATCAGGTGGGGACCGAGATCGTAGAGAATGCCGCCTCCCGGGCCGGCCTGCTCGCGCCAGCGGGCTCTTGGCGTCGGGCGGAAGCGGTCGAAGTGGGACTCGAAATAGCGGATGTCTCCCAACTGACCTGTGCGCAATAGTTGTTGGAGGGTCAGGAAGTCGCCATCGAAACGGCGGTTGTGATAGATCGCCAGAAGCCGCTGCTGCCGTGCGGCCAGGGCCAGCAACTCTTCGCCTTCCTCCGCGGTCACGACGAAGGGCTTCTCCACCAGCACATCCTTGCCGGCCAGCAAGGCCTGCCGGGCCAGTGAAAAATGACAGTGGTTCGGTGAGGTGATGACAACCAGCTCGGCATCGCTGTGGGCGATCAGCTCGCTGCCATCCGGGTAATGCTGCAACTGCGGGTAATCCTGCCGCAGCTGTTCCTGGGTGCTGCTGATGGCCACCAGCCGCAGCTCCGCCTGGTTGTGAATGAAGGGCAGATGGAAGATTCGGGCCGAAAGCCCATAGCCGATAACAGCGGTCTTAATCAATGGAGGTCTCCAGTGTGACAATCGGGATCTCGAGATCGAGGAGTGCCCGGCGCAGCCGCCCCGCGGGCAATGCATCGCAGATCAGCATATCCAGCTGTGCCAGGTCGCAGACCTGGTGCAACTGCTGCTGACCGAACTTGTCGCCGCTGCCGACCGCAATCAGGTGCTCGGACTGGGTGATCGCCCGGCGTTTCAGTGCGGCTTCGGCGGCCGTCGGGGCGCTCAGTCCGTGCTCGTTCAGGGCGCAAATCCCCATGACGGCATGTTGCAGCCGGAACTGCCCCAGCTGCCGTTCGGTTTCCGCTCCCAGCATCATGCGCTGCAGCGGATCGAACTCCCCGCCCAGGCCATGGAGACTGAGCGCCGGGTTCTGGCTCAGCAGTTGCAGCGCATCCAGCGCGGCACTGACCAGGCTGAAGGGCTGGGACTGGGCAGCCAGCAGCCGGGCCAGCTCCAATAGCGTGCTGCCACTGTCCAGATACAGGCTGGAGCCGGGCTGCAGCACTTCCAGGGTGCGCTGGGCGAGCGCTGTCTTGCTCCCATTGCGCGGACGCTGCAGAAAGGGCAGCGGCTCCAGGGCCGGCTCGAACAATCGTGCTCCGCCCCGAATGCGCTGAAACCGGGACTGCTCGGTCAGCTTGATCAGATCTCGCCGGGCCGAGTCGCGGGAAATGCCGAAGTATTGGCAGATCTCGTCCAGGGTGATGCGCTGCTGCCGTTCCAGCAGTCCGGCAATGACATTGAGTCGTTCTTCCTGGGTTACGACAATCATGTTAAGTGATTCTGCGTTTTTTAAGTAAACATGAGTCTATTTCAACCAATAATCCGTAGTCAAACGCTTTGTATTTAAGTGATTATAAGTATATGTGCGTGAAAAAGGATGGTGCAGTATGACAACAAGTCTTCATGTGACCTTGCTGCTCAGGCTGAACGGGCAGGGCATCGGTGCAAGGCTCAACCCCCGACCAAGAAAGGCAAACCCCTGCCCTCATCGCCCACGGCGATGCGCTCGAGCAATTGAAGAGAACTGCATGATGACTGCGCTAAAAAAATATCTCGCCGCCTACCCGCCACAGCTGCAGGACCAGGTCCGTCGGCTGATCGCCGAGCAGCGCCTGGGCGAGTACCTGGAGAAGCGCTATCCCGGCCGCCATGCCGTGCAGAGCGACAAGGCGCTGTATGCCTACACCATGGACCTCAAGCAGCAGTACCTGCGCAACGCGCCGGGCATCGACAAGGTGCTCTACGACAGCAAGCTGGA
>NZ_BAAGYK010000030.1:0-45915 GCF_054779355.1 Azotobacter armeniacus | reverse complement strand
CATCGTGTATCCCTTCTCGACAAAGAGAAGACACGCTACACCAAACCTGCTCGGGCTGAAGCCGCTTGAAGCTACGGGCGCATCCGTTCATGCGATTGCCCTGCCCTGAGCGGAACGGCCAGCCCTTCGTTGAATGGTTGCTTTGACTGGCCGCCAGTGAAGCCGAATCGCTTTTGAGCACTTTTCAATAACAAGTGATTCTAGGGTTATAGAAAAACATTACTTTTACGCATAACCCTGAACTGTTATCGTAACCCGCTCTCCGAAAGCGGTGCGCGGTCGCGCGCGCAGAAAAAGCAGTAAGCAGCCTGACCGACAGGACACTTCATGTACGTATACGACCAGTACGATCAACATATCATCGAGGACCGGGTCCGCCAGTTCCGCGACCAGACCCGCCGTTACCTGGCCGGCGAGCTGAGCGAGGAAGAATTCCGTCCGCTGCGTCTGCAGAACGGTCTGTATGTCCAGCGCTATGCCCCCATGCTGCGCGTGGCCGTGCCCTACGGGCTGCTGTCCTCCCTCCAGTTGCGCAAGCTGGCGCAGATCGCCCGCGACTACGACAAGGGCTACGCCCACATCAGCACCCGGCAGAACGTGCAATTCAACTGGCCGGAGCTGGAGGAAATTCCGGAGATCCTCGCCGAACTGGCGACGGTGCAGATGCATGCGATCCAGACCAGCGGCAACTGCATCCGCAACACCACTACCGACCAGTTTGCCGGGGTCGCCCGCGACGAGCTGGTGGATCCGCGTCCCTGGTGCGAGATCATCCGCCAGTGGTCCACCTTCCATCCGGAGTTCGCCTTCCTGCCGCGCAAGTTCAAGATCGCCGTCAACGGCGCCGCTAGCGACCGTGCCGCCATCGAGGTGCATGACATCGGCCTGGAAGCCGTGCGCAACAGTGCCGGCGAGCTGGGCTTCCGCGTCTCGGTGGGCGGTGGTCTGGGCCGCACGCCGATCGTCGGCAGCTTCATCAACGAATTCCTGCCCTGGCAGCACCTGCTCACCTACCTGGATGCCGTGCTGCGGGTCTACAACCGCTATGGCCGCCGCGACAACAAGTTCAAGGCGCGCATCAAGATCCTGGTCAAGGCGCTGACGCCCGAAGTGTTCGCCGAGCGGGTCGACGCCGAATGGGCCCACCTCAAGGACGGCCCGTGCACCCTCACCGCGGCGGAAGTCGAGCGCGTCAGCCGCTGCTTCGTCGATCCAGCCTATCAGACCCTGGAAGACCAGGACGCCGCCCTCGCTCGTCTGGACGCCGAGCATCCGGGCTTCGCCCGCTGGCGCGCGCGTAACGTGTTCGCCCACAAGAAGCCAGGCTACGCCGCCGTGACCCTGTCGCTGAAGCCCACCGGCACCGCCCCGGGCGACATCACCGACAAGCAGCTGGACGCCCTCGCCGACCTGGCCGACCGCTACAGCTTCGGCGAGGTACGCAACTCCCACGAGCAAAACATCATCCTCGCCGATGTCGAGCAGACCCGCCTGTTCGAACTGTGGGGCGAGCTGCGCGAGCTGGGTTTCGCCACCCCGAACGTCGGCCTCCTGACCGACATCATCTGCTGCCCGGGCGGCGACTACTGCTCCCTGGCCAACGCCAAGTCGATCCCGATCGCCGAAGCCATCCAGCGCCGCTTCGACGATCTCGACTACCTGTTCGACATCGGCGAGCTCGATTTGAACATCTCCGGCTGCATGAACGCCTGCGGCCATCACCATGTCGGTCACATCGGCATCCTCGGCGTGGACAAGAAGGGCGCGGAATTCTACCAGGTGTCCCTCGGCGGCAGCGCCAGCCGCGACGCCAGCCTGGGGCAGATCCTCGGCCCGTCCTTCGCCCAGGAGGAAATGGCCGAGGTGATCGAGAAGATCATCGCCGTCTATGTGGAAAAGCGCGTCGAAGACGAGCGTTTCATCGATACCTTCCGCCGCATCGGCATCGAAGCGTTCAAGGAGCGCGTTTATGCAGCGAATCATTAAAAACGGCCAGGTGATCGACGAAACCTGGCACCTGCTGGACAAGGACGCCACTCTCGAGGGGCTGTCCAACTCCGACGACCTGATCGTCCCTCTGGCGCTGTGGCGCGAACATGCTCATGCCTTGAAGGTCCGCGACGGCGGCCTGGGCGTGTGGCTGGACAGCGATGAGGAAGTGGAGGAAATCGCCGAGGATCTTGACCACTTCAAGGTCATTGCGCTGAATTTCCCCAGCTTCACCGACGGCCGCCATTATTCGAGCGCCCGCCTGCTGCGTGAACGCTATGGCTATCAGAGCGAGATCCGCGCCATCGGCGACGTGCTACGCGACCAGCTGTTCTTCATGCAACGCTGCGGCTTCGACGCCTACGCCATCCGTCCGGACCGCGATCCCCACGATGCCCTGCAGGGCCTGCAGGACTTCTCGGTGTGCTATCAGGCCGCGGCTGACCAGACGCCGCTGTTCCGCCGCCGTCAGGGCTGAGGTTCAACCTGCTCAAAAAGAAGCCCCGTTTTTGGCGGGGCTTCTTTTCCCCAATC
Organism: Azotobacter armeniacus; assembly: GCF_054779355.1. Taxonomy (NCBI): domain Bacteria; kingdom Pseudomonadati; phylum Pseudomonadota; class Gammaproteobacteria; order Pseudomonadales; family Pseudomonadaceae; genus Azotobacter; species Azotobacter armeniacus. The sequence goes on along the minus strand of NZ_BAAGYK010000030.1, from coordinate 43,392 downwards.
ACTGATAATGGCGCTGATTCAGGCGCTCCCACCAGCTTGACAGAACGCGGTCCACTGCCAGGGCGACCCCTAGGCCGAAACGCTCCTGCAGGCTCTTCTTCTCGGCGTAATGCAGCTGGAACAGCTCCGCATGTCCGGCCTTCCCTGCCAAGTATTCGTCGCTGGTCATCAGCTCATCAACCAGCTCCTTGCCCAGTGCGCTCTGCCCCAGCCAGATCTCGCCAGTGGCAATCTCGTCGATGGACAGCTGCGGCCGGTAGCGTGCAACGAAATTCTTGAACAGCTCATGGGTAGTTTCCAAGTCCTCCTGGAACTTCTCTCGACCTTTCTCAGTGTTCTCGCCGAATACCGTCAGAGTGCGCTTGTACTCTCCAGCAGTGAGCACCTCGAAATCGATATTGTGCCTCTTCAGCAACCGGTGCACGTTGGGCAGCTGCGCCACCACGCCGATGGAGCCGAGAATGGCGAAGGGCGCGGAGAGGATCCGCTCGCCAATGCAGGCCATCATGTAGCCACCACTGGCCGCCACCTTGTCGACACATACGATCAGCGGTACGCCCGCCTGACGGATACGCGCCAATTGCGAAGCAGCCAGGCCATAGCTGTGCACCATGCCGCCACCGCTTTCCAAGCGCAGTACAACTTCGTCCTGGGGATTGGCCATGCTCAGCACGGCAGTCACCTCATGACGCAGCTTGTCAGTGGCGGAAGCCCGAATGTCGCCATCGAAATCCAGCACGAAGACCTTGGACTTTACCTTGCCTTCCTTCCTGTCCCGCTTCTCGGCCTTGGCCTCCGCCTTGCGGTGCGCTTTCAAATGATCCTTGTCTAGTACCGCCTGCTCCAGGCTTTCGCGCAGGTTTTTGTAGAAATCGTTGAGCTTGTGCACTTCGAGATGCCCAGCACCCTTGTGACGATCTCTACTGCGCAGTGCTGCGATGGCGATCAATATCACTAGAATGCCCGCCAGTACCGTCACGGTTCTGGCCAGAAAGCCCGCATAATCGAGAAGAAACTCCACAGCCGTCCCCTTGATTCAACATACAAACAAAACGCCCGGTCTCGAGCGCTGTCGAAGCGTTCAAGCATAACGAGAGGGTTATGCCCCGACCAGCACAATAGATAGAAGGAAGCAAAGCCTCCATGAACGACAGAAGGCCAGACATTGACAGTTTTCCACCTGCCCTCCTAACCTCGAAAAAATAACAATAACCACAGGGATATGGACGTGGGCAGCATCTATCTGATTCGACATGGCCAGGCCTCGTTCGGAGCACTGGATTACGACGTGCTTTCGCCCCTCGGCAAACGTCAAGCTGAAATACTTGGCGCCCATCTGGGCCGCTCAGGTGTCAGCTTCGACCGCTGCATCAGTGGCTCGCTCAGGCGCCAACAGCACACCGCCAGCGCAACACTGGAACAACTGAACCTTGCTGGCATGAGGACTCCGGCAATCGAAACCGATCCAGCTTTCGACGAAATCAATATTGATGCGGTGCTCCAGGCTCACCTTCCAGACATCTTTCCGACTAGTCAGGAGATGCAACTCGCCCTGCAGCAGGCGGCCGCGCAACCGAGCAGTTTCCAGCAACTATTCGGCCAGGTTATTGAACAGTGGATTTCCTGCCAGCACGAGAAGGCGACATTGGAGAGCTGGAGCGGCTTCCGTGAACGGGTGCAAGGCGGCCTCAATCGTCTGCTGGCCGATGCAGACCCACAAGCGCGGATTGCCGTGTTCACGTCCGGCGGGCCGATCATCACCCTGCTCCATCTGATCGTTGGCGTGTCAGCCAACAAGGCATTCGAGTTCGCCTGGCAGATCGCCAATACATCGTTCAGCCAGTTAAAATTCCAAGGTAATGTGGTGACAGTGACCTCCTTCAACAGCCACGCGCACTTGGAAATGATGCAGACACCGGAACTCATCACTTACCTATGAGTTTCGGAGCTCTTGCGACCCGCACACAGCCCCTCTCGAAAAGGATCAATACATGACTTCTGTTGCCGACATCATCGAAACCATGAAATCTAGATTCGACCCTAGCGCCGCTTCCGGCCTGGACTTGATATTCCAATTCACTATCAAGGATGCCGACAACCATTACCTAGTGGTCAAGGATGGTACCTGCGAGGTTCACCACGGCGAAGCCGATGAGCCCAATGTCACCCTGATCATGGACAGCAAGACCTTCAAAGGCATCACCACCGGTGAAATTGGCGGCATGCAGGCCTTCATGTTCGGCAAGCTTCGTGCCGAGGGCGACGTGAAACTGGCGATGAAGCTGAGCGAGCTGTTTCCACTCTGAGTTCAGCCCCCGCGCTGAAGAAGGCTCAGTTGTCCCTGTTTCGCTGCCGGATCGGCTGGCAGAGCCAGCGATCCGGTGCAGCCGAGCTCAACCTGGCAAAGGAGGCTCTCCGAGCCCAAGGCGCTGCGCCCGATAAAGCTCGATCAGATAGCGGGCAATCGAGTAGGTCGAGGGCAGCGGCGGCAAGTCGGCCAGACCAAACCAGCGCGCATCCTCTATCTCCTCGGGCTGGAGGACGATTTCCCCTCCGGCATATTCGGCATGAAACCCCAGCATCAGCGAATGGGGGAAAGGCCAGGACTGGCTGGCGATGTATTTCGGTTTCCGAATCTCGACACCAACTTCTTCCCGTACCTCGCGCACGACACACTGCTCGACGGTTTCACCCGGCTCGACGAAACCAGCCAAGGTGCTATAGATGCCGCTGGCAAAACGCGGCGAACGGGCCAGAAGAACTTCATCGCCATGGGTGACCAGCACGATCATGCTCGGTGACAATCGTGGATAATGTTGCTCCTCGCAACGTGGGCAATGCATTGCCCGCTCTCCCGGCAGCAGTTCCATCGGCGCCCCGCAACTGCCGCAGAAACGATGCTGCCGGGCCCAGGTACCGATCTGCGCTGCATAGCCAAGCAATCTGAAGGTTTCAATATCGCTCTCGAGCATCAGTTGACGCAGGCTCTGCCAAGAACAACCTGTCACCTCGGTGGGACTTTCCAACTCGAGCAGGCGAACCGGCTCGCCATCGCGACTCCCGAGCCCATGCTCGACGATCACCGGCAAGCCTTGCCTCCGCAGCCATTGGTAGGGAAACAGCGGCCCTTGCGGGCCAAGCAGAAAACGCTGTCGACATCGCGCTAGTGCCAAGCCATCCGATGGGAGGTCAATGTTTATTCCGGGACTCCAGCAAGGGCTCATCATTTGAAGGGATTCTCCTGCCTCCTGCCCCTTCGAAAGTTGGCTTGCGAGTACCAAACCATCCAGTGCGACAGGGGCCAAATTACAAACTGTATAAGGATATTCAGTTCGTAAGCCATAGTGTCCAGCACTTCCTGATTATGTATTGACAGATCTGTGCTGGCGGATATGGGCAGATCGGGTCATTGATGTTCTTGTTCGTGCCCCGCTACCAGAAGTCACCATCGCGTCGTTCATCTTCACCAGTATTTGGTATGCGGCTACAGCAATGCTGCCACCTTGGGCCACCATAGCGGAACACCATCCTCGTCTAGCACCATGGTATGAGCGTCATCTTTGAAGTGGCCGATATCGACGAACTCTGCCGCAGCGCCCCGCTCCACATAAGCGGCATGCATGGCCCGAGCGAACTCGATAGGCCAGAAGCGATCATTCCGGCCATAAAACCAGAGCGAGGGGCGCTTGCTTCGCAGGCCAAAGTGGCGAAAGGCACGCAGCAGGGGGTCTTGCCAGCCATTGCCATACTCGGAACGCAAGCCGCCCATAAAATTGACGAGTGCACGAACCCCGGCGTGTGGCTCGTTGCCATAGGCCAACGTCCCGAGTGAGCCATAGGAAAGCCCAGCCACGATGATGCGATTAGCATTGATTTTCGGGTGACATATCAGGCCGCGAATCGCTGCATCGATGTCCTTGGCGCAGCACAAAGCTCCTGACAACGGGTTCAGCCAGTGGCTGAGGTGAGTGCCGCCCGAATCGGCAAAACCCTTGCGATTGGGGGCGGCTACTGCGTAGCCGTGCCGTACCAGCACGCGGGCGAGCACCGTAGGTTCGAAGCGAGGTTGCGCTGCGGAGGCACCGTAGCTCTTACCGTGGTTGAAGACCCAAAGCGGAAACGGTCCGTGCCCGTGCGGCAGGTACAACGTCGTGACCAACGGCACGGATGGTGTGTCGTGCGACGGCAAATATAAAACCTCTCGCACCCAAGGCGATAAACGCACCCAAGGTGGCGGGGGCAAGGCCAGGTGCGAATGGAGCGTGGCCACTCGCATCCAATGGCTATCTGCAATCCGGTAGCTCATGGCGCTAGCAGTAGCACGATGTTCTGGCTCGGCATCAGCCGCATGCCTAACGCATTGTTGTTGTTCTGCAGTGTCATGCTGGTCAGCCGGGTGGCGGGCTTGCTCTTGAGCAACACGATGAAAGCGCCCGTCATATATCAGGATTGCGCCATGAAGCGTTGGGAAATGATCCCACCCAACGAACCCGGCGTATCGCCGATGGTGACAAAGGTTCGGGTACTCATGTTATGCGCCGGGGAGCGCTTCACCAGCACGTGATAGCAGCCGGGGCGCGCCATCTTGGCATCGGCCCTGGTTGAGGTAGGGCATGGTCAGCATCTGCGGCGGGGTCTTGCACACATCCGGAAAAGTCAGGCATTTGCCTTTCTGCTGGGTGTTCATGAACATCGCCGATTTCTCCTGGAAAACCTTGGGTTCCATCCGGCGATTCAACCGATATGGACCTGCCGCGCCTTGGCCTTGATCACTTCCCTGGCCATCACCGCCGTGTATTTGCCGTGGATGAGCACGCGCGCCGCGCCCTCATAGTCGAGTTGGGCTGCACGTACCTGGTCGATCTGCTCCACTCGGCGCAGGCTCACCTTGGTGAGCTGCAACACGCGGTCCACCATGGTTTCGCACACCCGCCCCACCAACCTCAGGGTGCCGACCGCGCCCTGCCACAGCACCCCGGTGTAGCGCAAGCTGTCGACAGTCACCTAGCCGGTCCGGGCGCGCACCACCAGCCGCTCACCGCTCAACTCGACCGCCTGCGCGGCCTGCACGGTGACCGGGCCCTGCCCGATGGCGAGTACCAGGTCGCCCTCCAGTTGCAGCCGGGCAGCGCCTTCGCCGGCGCGCTCGATCACCGCCAGCAGATACAGTTGCGCGCCGACCACCGCTAGTAGCACTGTGTCGCCGATCTCGGGCCGCAGCAGGCAACTGGCGACCTGGCGGCAGGTCCGGCCGCGGCCATCGGTTTCGGTCAGGAACAGGCCGCCGCCAAGGTTGGCGATGACGATACCCACCTCATGGAGGGCCGGCACGGCATCGGGTATGGATTTCAGTTGGATCGGCATGGGAGCTCCGAAAAGGAAAATGAACGATATCGGGGACAGTGTCGCTAAGGGGTGGTCTTGGACTGGATCAGCGCGTGCAACTCGGCCTGCCATAGCGCCTCGTCGCGCTCGATCATGGCACGACGCGAAGTGAAGCGTGCATCGCCCAGCAGCGAACGATGAAAGCGGGTGTGCTCGAAGACCGCGTCGCTGAAGTCGGCGCCGGTGAAATCGGCGTAGGACAGCTCGGCATGGGCAAGGCACGCGCCGTTGAAGCGTGTTGTCGCAGCCTGTACCCGCAGCAAAGTGGCCATGTCGAGCTGGGCGCCGGAAAAATCCGCCTCGGCCAACCGCGCCCCTTCCCACACGCTCTGGCTGAACTGACCCATGCGGCAATCGGCGCGACTGAGATCAGCCTCGGGAAACAGTGCATGGCGGGCATCGACGCCAGTCAGCCGGGCGCCGACGAGGCTGGCTCCCTTGAACACGGACTGGGTAAGCAGCGCGCCGCTCAGGTCGATGTCGTCGAGGATGGCGTCGGTGAACTGGCAGCCCACCAGTCGCTGCCCGGCCCATCGCTGCCCGGCCAGATCGCTTTCGCTGAAAACCACGCCATCGAATTCGGTCGCGTCGAAGCGGGTCTCGCGCAGGTCGAGATCGAACAGGGTGGCATCGTGGAGGGCGGCACGGGAGAAATCGGCCCCGCTCAACACGCAGTCGATCACCTCCAGTTCGCTGGCGCGCAGCGCGCCGCCATCCAGGCCGCTCAGGTCACTTTCGATCAACTGCACCTTGTCCAATACCGCCCCGCTCAAGACCGCCCTTTCCAGCTTGCAACGCACCAGGCTCACCTCGGTGAGCAGCGCGCCGTCGAAGCGCGCCCCGGTCAGGTCGCACTGATGCCACTGCGACTGCTCCGCTTCCACCTGAGCGAAACAGGCGCCGACCAGCCCGCACTCGCTGAAGATCGTCTCGGTAAGGGTTGTGCAGGTGAAATAGGCAGCAGAAAAATCACAGCCCAGGAACACGCCGCCCGAAAGGTCGAGCGCGGACAGATCGAGCCCGCGCCCATCGACATCGCTGACCGGCTCGCCCGCCCGGATGGTCTGCAACAGCTCTTCCACGCCATTCATGGCGCCGTCTCCGTCGGGCCACGCCGAGGGTAGGTGAGCGCGCGGACGGCATGCACGCGATCCAGCACCGTCGATGCGTCGAACCAGGCGTTGCCCAGGTCGGCTTCGAACAGATTGGCGTCGCTCAAGCTGCAACCGCGCAGGTCGGCCTGCTGCAGGATGGCCTGCATCAGATTGGCGCCATCGAGCCGGGCCGCGTTGAAACGGGTGGCGATGCAGAGCGTGCCTGCCGCATTGACCCGGCTCAGATCAGCCCCGACCAGTTGGGCGCCGGAAAAATCGCAGTCCTTCAGTTGCGCCGCGCGGAAATCGGCACGTGCCATCGGCATGTCGCGGAAATTTCCTTCCTCGATCCGGGCACCGCCGAATTTGCAATCCTCGAGCCGACTGTCCAACGCGAAGCTGCAGGAGACCAAGGACGCAGCGGCGAAATCGGTGCCATCCGCAAGCGTGGAGGCAAAACAGCAATCGTCGAGCCGGGCTTCGGCAAAGCGGGTGTCCTCCAGTACGCATTCCGTGAAGGTCACACCCTCCAGTGAAGCCTGGGCGAACGATACCCCGACGAATTCGACTTCCTGCGCATCGAGCTCGGCGAGTTCCGCGCCGGCGCAGTCGCAATCCACCAGCATGGCGCGGCACATATGGCCGCTCAAGGTGATCTGCGTCAGGTCGCACTCTTCCAGCAGCGCCTCCCACCATTGCGTGTCGGTCAACCGGGCTCCACGCAGCGTGGCGCCTTGCGCCCGCAGCTCGGAAAGGTTGGCGCCGTCACAGTCGGCCTCCACCAGCGAGGTACGCAGCAGATGCGCCCGGGCCAGCACCGCCCTCTGAAGCCGCGCGCCATCGAGCCGGGTATCGGTCAGGTTCGCGCTTTCCAGCAACGCGCCCGTCATATCGGCCCCGCTCAGATCCAATCCGGAAAGATCCGCGCCGGTCAGATCTAAGCCAGTCAGGTCACGATCGAACTGGTAGCGTTCGAGCACACGCTCGCGCAGCGCTTGCGCCGCCTCGGGTAGCAACGCTGGCGCCGCGCCGCAGAATTGCACGCTTTGCCGATAGCTGTCGCGCAATTGCGCGGCGAGTTCGGCGCTCGGCGCCGGCCCTGCGCCGAACGCCGAAGACTCGAGAAAGCCCGAATCCTGCAACAGGGCGAGTTTACCCCCGAGATCGAAGGGCTCGGGCTGGGCGTCGGTTTGCTCCGCCGCCTGCAGGCGCTGCTGCAGCGCCGCGTCTGGCCCGTCCTCGGGCAGATCGTCGAGCAACGCCTGCCGCTGCCTGGCCGCTTCGGCCAGCCAGCATTGCTCCGCGGCCTCCATGCCTTGGGCGTAATCAGGCAGATCGGCCAGTCGCCGCAGGGTCGGGAGCTCCTCATCAGCCACACCAGCACCTTCGGGCAACGGGCGATCGGGGAAGTGCTCGGCATACAGCGCGGCATGGCGTTGCCGCTGGTATTCCGCCATCGGTCCCGGAGCATCCGGCTCCAGTTCGTCGAGATCGAAACCGGGGCCGATCAGCGCCGGACTGACGAGGTCCTGGTCGCAGTAGGTGTAAAGATCGCCATGATCCGGATCGAGCCGTTGGCGGAGCACCTGCTGGTAATGCTCCAGGGTACGCGGCGCATCGCTCGCTTCGAATGCCGGCATGATCAGTACCGGTGCGGCCGGCCCGGCATCGACGCTGCCGTGATAGATCAAGGCCGCGCACTCGCGATGGGGGAAGAACCAGGCCGTGGTCAGACGCAGGGACATCTCCCCGAGCTGTTCGAGCTCGTCGCCATCGCGCAGTACGAAGCAGCGTGCGGCACCTGCCGGCAGGCTTCCGGCCAGCAGGGGATGATCGGGATGGAGGTTGACGAAAGCGTAGGTCGTTCCGGCGGGAAGCGTCGCCAACCCGTGCCATTGCTGGTCCTCGGGCGCGGCATTGAATACCCGCCAATCCAGGTCGTCGGCGAAACCGGGGAAATCCTGCTCCAGCCAGCGCTGATCGTGCCGGCCCAGCAATCCCAGGCGTTGCGACGTGTCCAGGGGCAACGGGCCGAAGCCTGCGGCAGCGGGCGGCTGCTGCCTGGGGCCGCTCAACAAGGCGTGGGGCAGCTCGACATTCGGCAGGCGTTGTACCAGGACGCCCTGGACCTCTTCCCGCTCCATTCCGATGCCCTGCGGGTTGGCCGGATAGGCGGCACCGCCGTAGGCATGCGCCCAATCGATGCATTGCAGCTCATAGGCTTGCGCGGCACTGGCCTCGCCGGCCAGCCAGTAGCGATCGCCGAAGACCATGAGATGCTTGGCCTTGTCGCCGACCTCGGCCCGCACCAGGCACCGCGTCCGCTCGGACTGATGCGCGGTGAAGGCATAGCCGGAAATCAGGAACTCGGGATGCGCCTTTGGGATGAGCAGATCGAACACCGCGCCATCCTCCAGCTCGTCCTCCAGCACATCCCACAACTCCTGCTCATGCAGCAGTTGCGACGGCGCGCGCAACGACACCAGAGCGGTGACGGCCACCCCGATCGACTCCCGTTGACGCCAACTGAACGGCCGAGTCATCACGCCGAGGCGTAATGGTTTGATGATTTCCATGCTTAGCGTTCGCTCCTGGTCTTGTCACGACAGCGTCCCTGGCGAGCCGGCGCGGGGTAAGACGCACGGTATGCATACCACCCGCGGTTTGCCAGGTCACAGCGCCCCAGCCCAAGGCCGGGCTGCGAAGGCCTAGGCGGAAGAAAGTCATTCATTTCGCTCTACTCCTTGAAAATAACCGCTGATGACCTACGTCGGACGCCTAGTGCCCAACTGTTCCGGCGCGCTGTTGAAAAATTTCCGGCTCTCAGCGCTCACCGCAGGTGGCCGCGGCTTGCGCTTCAGCGCCCAGGCACGGCAGGTCAATCACCAGTTGCTGCGGATTCTGGCGATCCACACGTAGCGGCACGTCCAGGCCCGGCTGCACGCGCGGCAGGTACACATGGGGAATCACCTGCGAGAACTCGGCCCTTACCGCCTGCCCGGCCACGCCATAACGCACCACCAGTTGCGCCACCGGCTGGTCGTTGACATAGGTGGTGGTGGGCCTGATCGAAACGACTTGTCCCCGCTCGAGGCGCCCTTCCCGCAGCAGCCTGTCATTCAGCTCGTTCATGGCGTTGAGCGGTGCCATCGCCGTGGCACCTATCCAGAACAGGAAGCCGAAGACGCCGACGACCGCCAAGACCAGTGCCACCTTGATGAAATCGCTGATGCTCATTTCCTCACCCTTCACTGATTGACCGGAGCCCGGCGGTTCAAGGCGTGCCATTTCCGCCGCCGGTCGGCGGCTGAGGAGGTTTCTTCACCTTGTTCTTGACCGTTTTCACGATCTCACCGCCCTTCTTCTGGACGGCCTTACCCGCCTTATTGACGCCCCGCTCCGCCGTGGTGGCAGCACCCTTGACACCCCGCCCCGCCGCGGTGGCGGTATCGGATACGTTTTTCTTGATCTTGGCGAGCCTGTCCCTTCTCGCCTGGCGGGCCGCCTGTTTGGCCGCGTCGAAGTCCGCCCTGGTCTCATGCTTCTTACTGAACCTGAAGGTTTTCTCTGCCGGGTCGGTCTCGGCATTGCTATCGTTCTTTTTCTTTTCCAGCTTCTTCCTGTACGAGCCACCCCCGAGGATCCTCACCAGCTGGGACTTGATGGTATGGGTCACACCCTTGTCATAGGAGGTCAGCACGTTCTTGTTTTCCACCGATACCGTTTCGTTCTTGAAGAAGGTGTATTCCTTCTTGCCGATCTCGTTGCGCTTGTATTCGAAGCCGTTGTAGGCGGTGTTGACTGCGGTCAGGGAGATCTTCAAGCCATCCGCGCTGAGATTGAGCCCCGTCGCCCGCCCTTTGACCGAGGTGGCATCGAGATTGAGGCGGGAGTGGGTGGTCACTTTATTGGCGTAGGTGGTAACAGTTCCGCCACCCATTACCGGTATGTTGGAGTTCGAGGAAGCGCCGCCGCCACCGGCCCCCGCCGAAATCGTCACATCCCCCGCCGTCACTGTGTGCATGCCCCCGGTCTGGTAGCTGGCGGCCTGCATCACCGTCACCGTGTGCCCCTGCTGGACGGTGGTGGTGCGGCTGCCGGTGACCGTAGTGTCGTGGTCCTGGCCGATGGTGACGGTGTGCGAGCCGGTGACATCATGCGTGTGATCCGCCTTGACCCTGTGCTCGAACAACTGCTCGTTGGTGCGGGTTTCCGGCGCCTCGTAAGTCTTGGTGGCGATGCCTTTCACCCGGTGGGTGTAGGTGTCCTCGTAGGTCTGGTCGTGGGCGCTCTTGCGCAGCACAGTGGAGGCACCGACCGAGGTGTGCGCCCAGGTGTCGTGATAGGTCTCATCGGCCCTCTTGATGACCTTGCGCGTGCTCTCGCCTTCCACGCTGTGGTCATAGTTCTGCAGGATGGAGGTGCTTTTGTTGCCCTTGACCGTCTGCGTGGCGTGGCGGCCGATGGTTTCGCGGCGGTCGTTGCCGATCTCGTGTGCCTTGTCACGCTCCACCGTGGTGCGGTGGTCGAGCTCGGCATGGAACCAGAGTTCCTCCTCGCCCGGCTTGTCTTCGAAGCGGATCGCGTTGGCATTGGCGGGCGAGCCCTTCAGCGAGCGGCTCACGAACCCGCTCTGCGTGGCGCTCGCCGGGAGGCTGAACGGTGGCATCTGGTCGGCGTTGTAGGTGCTGCCGATCACGATGGGCCGATCCGGCTCGCCAGCAATGAAGTCGACGATTACTTCCTGACCGACGCGCGGGATGTAGATGCCGCCGAAAGTCGAGCCGGCCCAGCTCGACGAGACGCGCACCCAGCAGGAGCTGTTCTCGTCCATCTGGCCATAGCGATCCCAGCGGAACTGCACCTTGATCCGGCCATACTGGTCGGTCCAGATTTCCTCGCCGGCCGGTCCGACCACCACGGCGGTCTGCGGCCCGTTGGTGCGTGGCCTGGGGGTGAGCCGGCGCGGGCGGAACGGCAGGCTGGTGGGCTGGGTGACAAAGTCGAATTCGTAGTAGGCCAATTCGGGATTGGTGGCGTAACCCGGCTCCTTGATCCGGTAAGTGACGCTCACCACCAGGTATTCGCGGTTGGCGTCCATGCGCGGGCAGTTGCGCAAGCTGAAGCGGTAGCCCGGCGCGAGGCCGCGCGCGGTGGCGTGCCCCTCGTCGCGCTCGCGCTCGGCCTGCAGTTCCTCCAGTCGGATGCGGCTGTAATGCTCCGATTCGCCGAGGTCACTGTAGCCACCCAGCCAGTCGTAGACCTCGTACTGGCCATGGTCGTGCAGCGCGGGGTTGCTGCGCTGGTTGCGCATCCGAATCCGCGGCTTGGTGAAGTTGTAGTCATCGGTCACATAATTTCCCGGCGCGATCTCCTCGGCGACATGGTAGGTGTCGATGCACTCCTCTTGCGCGGTCACCACACGATCGGCGGTGAAGAATGGGATGCTGTCGTAGCCGGGAAAGGGCTCGTGCGTGCCGATGTCGTCGGCCAGCACCAGCGTGTGGCTACCGAGCTCGTGCTTGAAGAAGTAGTAGATGCCCTCGTGCTCCATCAGCCGGCTGACGAAGGCGAAGTCGGTCTCCTGATACTGCACGCAGTAGCCCCACTGCCGGTAGCTGCCGGTGAAGCGCATCTCGATGGCGAAGCCGTATTCGCCCAGCACCGTTTGCAGGATCTGCGGCACGGTCTGGTTCTGGAAGATCTTGCAATCCTGCGTGCGCGTCAGCAGCCACAGCCACGGCCGCACGATGGCGCGATAACGGTACTGCCGGTCGGTCCTGTCTTCGCGGCCGATCAGCGTGGCGCGTGCGACTATGCCGTCGAGGTAGCGGACACCATCGGCCTGGGTGGCGATTTCCAGCGTCAGCGACTTGCCGAGCAGCGATTTCAGGTCCAGCGAATGGCTTTCCGAGAGCAGCTCAACCTCGAATTCGAACAACTGTGACAAGGCTTCGCAGCCGTTCATAGCGCGAAACCGCAGCGATTCGCCGAGCGGAGTATGGGCCTTGACGATACGATTCATCTCTTGTTTCCCCGTTCCTCGGGTGACTCCTCCTGCGGCATTGGCCCGCTACCATCGAAGCGATAGACGAAATCGCCCTCCGCCGCATCCAGCGTCACGCGCGACAGCGGTGCGCCCCCGCCGGCACGCAGCAACAGTTCGCGGCTGATACGCGGCAGTACGGTATGGGTGAGGATGGCGTCGACCATGCGGCCGCCCGATTCGACTTCGGTGCAGCGCGCGCCCACCAGCTGCACCGCGGCCGGCGTGTAGTGGAAATCGATACCATGGTTGTCGCGCAGTCGGCGGCCTATCCGGGCCAGTTGCAGCGCGACGATGCGTGCCAGCATTTCGTCCGACAACGGGTAATGGGGCACGACCGACAGCCGCCCCAGCAGCGCCGTCGGGAATACCTGCAACAGCGGCTCGCGCAGTGCGCCGGCCAGCACCTCGGGCTCGGGCAACAGCGCCGGGTCCTGGCACAGCCTCATCGATAAGTGCGCCCAAGGTGGGGAGGCAAGGCCAGGCGCGAATGGGCCTGGCCACTCGCATCCAATGGCCATCTGCAATCCGGTAGCTCACGGCGCTAGCAGTAGCACGATGTTCTGGCTCGGCATTACCCGCATGCCCAACACATTGTTGTTGTTCTGCAAAGTCGGGCTGGTCAGCCGCGTTGCGGGTTTGCCTTTGAGCAGCACAGTGAAGGCGCCCGCCACGTAGCGCGACTGCGCCATGAAACGTTGGGAAATGATGCCACCCAGAGAACCCGGCGTATCGCCGGTGGTGATAAAGGTGATTGTGCCCATGTTATGCGCGGGCATGCGCTGGACCAGCACATGATAACAACCAGGTCGAGACATCTTGGCGTCGGCCTGGTTGAGATACGGGATCGGCGCCATCTGCGGTGGCGTCTTGCACACGTCGGGAAACGCGAGGCATTTGCCCTTCTGCTGAGTATTCATAAACATCGTCAGCTTCTCCTGATGTCAACCAATGTGAACTTGGCGGGCCTTTGCTTTCAACACGTCTCGCGCGGTCACCGCGGTGTACTTGCTGCGAATGCGCACGCGTGCAGAGCCTTCATAATCGAGCTGTGCCGCGCGTACGTGCTCAATCTGCTCGATACGGCGAAAGCTCACCTTGGCCAGCTGCAACAAACGATCGACCATGGTTTCGCAGACTTGGCCGACGAGCCGCACCGTACCCACCGTGCCTTGCCACAGCACGCCGGAATAGCGCAGCTGTTCCACGGCCAGATCCCCTGCTTCGGCCCGTACGGCAAGGCATTTGCTGGAAATCGCCACGGTTTGCGCCGCCTGCATGGCGATCGATCCTTGCCTGCTGGCAAGGACCATGTCGCCTTCGACCTGCAACTGTGCGGGACCGGCGGATGCCCGCTTGATGACTGCGAGCAGATAAACCTCAAGCGGCGCGCCTACGCTGGCGAGCAGCACCGTATCGCCGACCTCGGGCAGCAGCAGGCAACTGGCCGCGCGCCGACAACTGTAGCCATGTCCTTCGGCTTCGACAAAGAACATGCCATCACCAAGGTTGGCGATGACCGTAGCCAACTCGTTGGCTGGCAAGACAGCGACCTGGGGCTTGAGCAGTGCGGACATGAAGGACTCCATTCCCTATTGATAGGAGGACTGGGTAAACGTGAGCATGGAAATAGTCGATGCGCCGATGAGAGTCACGTACTGACCTGCTGCGTCACGGTTGGCCTGGCGTAGCCGATCTGGCCAGCAAACGCTCCTCGGCATCCCACAGCTCCTCGTCCCGCTCGATCGACCCACCGCGTGAGGTGAAGCGGGTGTCGTCCAGCGAAGAACGGTGAAAACGCGTTTGTTCGAAAACCGCGTCGCTAAAGTCGGCCCCGGTGAAATCGGCATACGACAGTTCGGCATGCTGGAGCCGGGCGCGATTGAAGCGCGCACCGCTGGCCTGTGTGCGCTGCAGTACGGCCATGTCTAGCTGGGCATCGGAAAAATCGGCATCGACGAGCAAAGCTCCTTCCCACACGCTTTGCCCGAAGCGGCCCTGCCGGCAGTCCGCGCCGCTCAGGTCGGCATCCGGGAATAGCGCGTATTGCGCGTCGACGCCGGCCAGCTTGGCACCCACCAGGCTGGCGTCCTTGAATACGGCCTGCGTCAGCACCGCACCCGTCAAGTCGCTGCCGTCCAGCGTGGCTTCCGAAAACTGGCAACCAGCCAGCGATGTGTGCGCCAATCGTTGTCCGGACAGGTCTGCACTATTGAAAATGACTCCCTCGAACTGGGTATTCGTGAAATTGGCGCGGCAAAGATCCAGCTCGAAGAACGTCACCTCATTCAGGCTGGCCTCGCTGAAATCACAACCCGGCATGTCGCATTCGTTAAATGAGCTCTCGACCAAGGCCGCCCCCTTGAATGATCCATGGGCCATCTCGCATTGCGCGAAATCGACGGCATCGAGCATGGCTGTATCAAAACTGGCTCCGCCTAGATTACTCATCATGAAAGCCGCCTGATCGAGGATGGCTTCGTTGAATAAGCAATCCATTAATTCGCAGTTCTGCCATTGCGCCCCATCGAGTTGCGCCGCGCTGAAGTTGGCCGCAGTCAAGATGCAATCGATGAACATGCATTCGCTCAGCGTGGCTGTTTCCCAGTCGGTATTGGTCAAGTCGCACCGCAAAAACAGGCCGCCCGAAAGGTCCATGCCTGCTAGCTGCCGTCCCTGCAGGAAGCGATCTTCAATGGCCTCGCCCTGCTGCACTGCTGCCTGTATCTCATCGGGCGTCATGGCGTACTATCCTCCGGCCGGCGGCGTGGGTGGACATTGGCTCGTCCAGTATTTGCATCGTCCAACACGGTAGCGGCATCCAGGTGCACCTCGGCCAGATCGCTTTCAAACAGGGATACACCATGCAGATCAGCGGCGCGCAGATCAGCCCGCCTGAGCATGGCCCGCATCAAATTGGCGCCTTCGAGCTGGGCAGCGCCCAGATCCGCCCCCGCAAAGAGGCAGCCAGTCGCCGCTGCCTTGCGCAGGTTCGCGCCGCGCAGCTGCGCCTCCGACAGATCGCAGTCCATCAGTCGTGCTTCAAGAAAGCTCGCCCCGGACAACCGCGTCGCGCGCAGGTTGGTCTCGACCAGGCGCGCGGCGGTAAAGTCGGATTCGCTGAGGTCGCTTTCGAGCACTATGTAGCATGCACTTAATACAGCCTGGACGAACCGGATGCGGAGCGCATCCGTATCGACCAAGCTGCAGTTGTCCAGCTCCGCGCGTTCAAAGTTGGCTACTTCCAAAATCGACTCTACCCAGGTAGTGGCATAGAGCGTCGCATCGGTGAATAAGGGCTGTGTCAACAGACAGGAGTAAAACGAGACGTCATCCAGCGCAGCACTGTCGAAGCAACATGAGGTCAGCGTGCATTCTTGCCACATCATCCGGGCAAACCGGGCACGACTGAAATCGCATGCGTCGAGGTGAACCTCCCACCATTCACCATCGCTGAACTCCGTGTCGGCGAAGCAGGTATCGCGCGCCACCGCATGCGACAAATTGGCACCACGGCAATTCGCGCCACGCAGCGACGTGCCCTCCAACTGTGTCCTGGCGAGAATAGCCTCGGTCAAGTCGGCGCCATCGAGTCGCGTGCGTGCCAGATTGGCGCTCTCTAGCAGGGCTCCGGCCAAGCGCGCACCGGTGAGATCCATGTCGGACAAATCCGCACCGGTCAAATCCATCTCCGACAGGTCACGATCGAGCGCATAACGTGCTGCCACCTTGTCGCGCAATACCTCGGCCTCCGCTCCAGTCAATGTGGGTGCAGGCTTGCAGAACTGCACCGAATCCCGATACAGCTGACGCAATTGCCGATCGGTCTCCTCCTTGGGCGGCGGGGCTACGCGCCCATCGAGCGGCGCCGAAAACAAGGCAGGATCGTAGGCTGCCTGCAATTGAGACGAGCGGGCTGCGAAGTCAAAAGGCGGCACTTCGTTCACGTTTTCCAGCTGCGCCAGCAAAGCACGGGTCGCTGCGGTTGACTCCTGTTTGCGCAGGGTCTCTAGAAGATTGGCGCGCTCGGCCTCGGCCTTGGCTTTGAGTTCCGCCTCCTTGCGGCGCAGTCTGGCCTCGAACTGAGGCAGGTCGGCCAGCCGGTGTAGTCGCAGGTCATCCATATCGTCTTCGCCGGATGGGAAACCCGCTACCTTGTCCGGGTCGAGCCCGACCGAGCGCATCCGCTCGCGCTCGTCTTGCATGGTCTGCTGATGGCGCTGCATCAAGTTGCGCATCATGGGACCGGGCGGCTCGCTTTCGAGTGAGTCGGTATCGAAGCCGGCACTGATGAATGACTCGCTGATCAGCGCGGCTTCGTCGAAGACATACAGGTCACCGTCATCAGCATCCGATCGCTGCGCCAGCACTGCCGCGTAGTGGGCAGATTCACGCGGGACATCGCTCGCCTCGAATGCCGGCATCAATTGCAGAATGTCGGAGGCCTGTTCGTCAGCGACCGCAAGATCACCGTGATGGATAAGGGCGGCACATTGCGCATGCGGAAAAAACCACGCCGTCGTGAAGCGCAATGGGACTTCCTCGAATCGAGGTTCTTCTCCAGGCAAATGCCGCGTGACAAAGCAGCGTGCCAGCCCATCCGGCAGCCGCCCCGCAAGGGAGGCCAATTCGGGGTGCATGTTGAGAAACTCGTAGTCCACTCCGCATGGTATGCGGTCGCGATCGAGCCATTGCTGATCCTGTGGCGCCACGTTGAAATAATGCCAGTCGAATGACTCCGGGAAGCCCGGGCAGTCGCGCTCCAGCCATTGCTGGTCGTATTGGCCCAACTTTGCCATGTGCGACGGCGCGGTGATGTCCAGCATGCCAAACCCCGCCGGCATGTCGGGCTGCTGACTGGGGGAAAGCAGTTGCTGCAAGGCGTGCTCAATGTTGGGCAAACGCTGCACGTTCAGCTCGTTGATGCGTTCTGGCGCATGGCCGATGCCAATGGGATTCTGGGCATAGTCGGGCCCGCCATAGGCCTGACGCCTGCCAAGCGGCATTGCGTCGAACTCAGCCGGCGGAGTGGCACGCCCCTCCACCCAATAGCGATCGCCAAACACCATCAAGCGCTTTTGCCTGTTGTCCACGCGGGCTTGCACTGCACATACGGTCTTGTCCGCCGAGTGATGCGTGTACGCATAACCGGTTACCAGGAATTCGGCGGATGGCTTGGGCATCGTCAGGTCGAACAGATCATCCTCATCCAGTGCCTCATCGAGCAACGCCCACAACTCTTGTTCCGGAAGCAGGACGGGCGGCTTGTCGAGCGTCGCCAGCGCGACGACCGACAGCGAAAGCCGGTGGCGCTGCTGCCAGCGATAGGGCCGCTGCAACACACCGAGCCTCAGGGGTTTGATGATTTCCATGTCACTCCTTCCCGAGGGGGGCATTGAGCCGCCCTAAGTCGATCACGACCTGGCCATCCGCTGCTTGCCCCACCCGCAGCGGAATGACCGATCCGGGCTGTACACGCGGCAAATCGGTAAACGGCACGCGTTGTTCGAACACCACCTGCGTTTCGGTGTTGCCTTGGAGGTAGCCGATCGTGAAGCGCGAGACCGGCTGGTTATTGATCAGGGTATTGGTCGGCTCGATCAGCAGCACCCGCCCTTCCATAGCCTGGCCGTTCTTTATAAGGCTTGCATATGTATCATCGAGCCCCATGATCGGCGCCAGCACTCGTATTACCACCCAGATGCCAAAAACCAGCACGCCGCCGATCAACAGCGCCAGCACGGTGTACAGAACATTCAATCGAGTCAATGCACTCTCCTGCGCTGCTCAACTTTCCCTGGAAGACCCCTAGTGACCTGTGCGGTTGATTGGTTAACTCAAGGGTCGAAGTTCGAAATCAAATTGTCCGAGTTGTGGCGGCTCCTCTTGTGGCGGTTGTTGCGGTTGCTCTTCCCGCTGTTGGCGTTGCTGCTCTTCCCGCTGCTGGCGTCGCTGCTCTTCCCGCTGGCGTCGTCGCTCCTCTTGCCGAAGTCGTCGCTCCTCTCGAGCTCTATCACGATTTTCTTGTGTTCTAGTGCTAAATGGACCTGACATGAAACTCACAAGACCGTACTTGATCTGGCGCAACTTACCTTGCGCGTTATAAGCAACGGATACCTTGTTTTCGACGGTCGTCGCCTCGCTCTTATAGAAGTTATATTCCTTCTTTATCATTTCATTGCGGATGAAGTTGGCCACGTTATACGTGTTATTGACTCCGGTAATAGCGACTTTTATCGCGTCGCCACTCAGATTGAGGGCAGCTACTGCCACCTTCATTACGGAAGCATCAATATTAATGATCGACTGGGCCGTAATCTTGACGCCGCTCACGGCGATGGAGCCATCCCCTATGACCGAGTTGCTGATATCGGTCGAGGCGCCGCCTCCGCCGCTACCGGCTGAAATCGTGATATCCCCCGCCGTCATGGTGTGCATCTTGGCGGTGTGGTAACTGGCGCTGTTCATCACCGTCAACGTATGATCGCGACCAATGCTTTCGGTGCGGTCGTTATTGACCTCGGCCCGGTGATCGCGCTCGGCTTTGAACCACAGCTCTTCCTCTCCCAGCTTGTCCTCGAAGCGGATCGCGTTGGCGTTATTTGGCGCGCCCTTCAATGAGCGGCTGAGGAAGCCGCTCTGCGTGGCGTTCAGCGGCAGAGTGAACGGCGGCATCTGGTCGGCGTTGTAGGTGCAGCCGATCACGATCGGCCGATCCATTTCGCCGGCGATGAAGTCGACGATCACCTCCTGCCCCACCCGCGGGATGTACACACCGCCGAAGTTGGAGCCGGCCCAGCTGCTGGATACCCGCAACCAGCACGAACTCTCCTCGTCCTTTTGGCCGTAGCGGTCCCAGTGGAACTGCACTTTGATCCTGCCGTACTCGTCGGTCCAGAGCTCTTCGCCGGCGGGGCCTACCACCACGGCGGTCTGGGGGCCGTGGGGACGGGGCTTGGGCGTCGTCCGCTGCGGCCGGTACGGCAGGCTGACGGGCTGGGTGACGAACTCGAAGTCATAGCGGGCCGGCTCGGGATTGCTGGCGTAGCCCGGCTCCTTGAGGTGATAGGTGACGCTCACCACCAGATAGTCGCGGTTGGCCTCCTCCCGCGGACAGTTGCGCAGGGTGAATCGATAGCCCGGCGCCAGGCCGCGCGCGCTGGCATGGCCTTCGTCGCGTTCGCGCCTGGCCTGCAGCTCCTCCAGACGGATGCGCGTGTAGTGGGCCGCCTCGCCGTAGTCCCGGTAGCCGGTCAGCCATTCGTAGACTTCGGAGTCGCTGTGCTCGTGCTCCGCCGGATTGCTGAGCAGGGCGCGCATCAGGCTCTTCGGAGCGGTGAAGTTGTAGTCGTCACCGACATAGCAGCCCGACGCCATCTCTTCGACGACCCGGTAGATGTCGATGCACTCCTCCTGCACCGCCACGAAACGGTCGGCGGCGAAGAAAGGAATGCTCTCGTAACCGGGAAAGACTTCGTGCGTCTCGATGTCGTCCACCAGCACCAGGGTGTGGCTGCCCAGCTCGTGCCTGAAGTAGTAGTAGATGCCCTCATGCTCCAGCAGCCGGGAAACGAAGGTGAAATCGCTTTCCTGGTACTGCACGCAGTAGCCCCATTGGCGGTAGGAGCCGGTGAGCGATAGCTCGACGGTGAAACTGCCATACTTCCCGAGGATTTCCTGCACGATCTGCGGGACGGTCTGCTCCTGGAAGATCCGGCAGTCTTGGTTGCGGCTGAGCAGCCACAGCCAGGGACGGACAGTGGCGCGGTAGCGGTACAGCCGCGCGGTCCGATCCTCGCGGCCGTACAGCTCGCAGCGGGTGACCAGGCCGTTGAGGTAGCGCACCCCCTCGTCCCGGGTGGCGATTTCCAGGGTCAGCGAACTGCCCAGCAGCGTCTTCAGGGACAGCGAATGGCTTTCCGCCAGTAGCTCCACCTCGAACTGGAAGGGCTGCGACAGGGTCTCCGTGCCGGTCATGGCGCGGAAGAGCAGCACTTCCTCGCCCAACACGCTGTGTACCTTGACGTTACGGTCCATGCTGTCAGCCCCACCCTTTTTCCGCGCCGATCGACAGCTCCGCGCCATGCGGCTCCAACGCCTGTCCGCTCTCGAAGTGGTAGATGAAGTCCCCTTCCGCCACATCCAGCCTGATGTACGACAGGGGCGCGCCGCTGCCGGCGCGCAGCAGCAGTTCGCGGCTGATGTGCGGCAGCACCGTGTGGGTGAGGATGGCGTCGACCATGCGCCCGCCCGACTCCACCTCGGTGCAGCGCGCGCCCACCAGTTGCACCGCGGCCAACGCGTAGTGGAAATCGATGCCGTGGTTGTCGCGCAGGCGGCGGCCGATCCGCTCCAGTTGCAGGCGGACGATGCGCGCCAGCATCTCGTCCGACAGCGGGTAATAGGGCACCACCGACAGGCGCCCCAGCAGCGCCGCCGGGAATACCCGCAGCAGCGGCTCGCGCAGCGCGCCGGCCAGCGCCTCGGGCTCGGGAATCCGCTGCGGGTCCTGGCACAAGCGCATCAGCAGGTCGCTGCCGACGTTGGAGGTGAGGATGATCAGGGTGTTCTTGAAGTCGATGTGGCGGCCCTCGCCGTCCTCCATCCAGCCCTTGTCGAACACCTGGAAGAAGATCTCGTGCACGTCCGGGTGGGCCTTTTCCACCTCGTCCAGCAGCACCACGCTGTAGGGGCGCCGGCGCACCGCCTCGGTCAGCACGCCGCCCTCGCCGTAGCCGACATAGCCGGGGGGCGCGCCCTTCAGGGTGCTGACGGTGTGCGCCTCCTGGAATTCGCTCATGTTGATGACGATCAGGTTCTGCTCGCCGCCGTACAGCGCCTCGGCCAGCGCCAGCGCGGTCTCGGTCTTGCCCACCCCCGAGGGCCCGGCGAGCAGGAACACGCCCACCGGCTTGCCCGGATCGTCCAGCCGCGCGCGGGCGGTCTGAATCCGCCGGGCGATCGTCTCCAGGCCGTGGCGCTGGCCAATCACCCGCGTCGCCAGGATGTCGGCCAGGTTGAGCACGGCAGCGGCCTCGTCCTTGAGCATGCGGCCGACCGGGATGCCGGTCCAGTCTGCCACCACGGCGGCGACTGCGTGGGTGTCCACCGCCGGCAGGATCAGCGGTTCGTCCTGCTGCCGGGCCTCCAGTTCGGCCAGCACCGTGTACAGCTCGGCCAGCAAGGGCAGGCGGGCCGCCTCCTCGGCCGGCGTCGCGGCGCCGCCCAGCCGGGCGCGCAGATCGAAGACCCGCGCCGCCAGCTCCTGCTCGTCACGCCAGCGCACCATCAGGCGTTCGCACTCGGCCTCCTCGGCGCCCAGCCGCATCGCCAGCTCGTCGAGCCGCGAGGCGTCGCCGGCGCCGATGGCGCATTCGTGCTCCACGATGCCCCGCTCCACCCGCAGCGTCTCGATGCGCCGCCGGCAATCCTCCAGTTCCGGCGGCAGGGCGTGCTGGCTCACCGCCACCCGCGCGCAGGCGGTATCCAGCAGGCTGACCGCCTTGTCCGGCAGTTGCCGCGCCGGGATGTAGCGGTGCGACAGGCTCACCGCGGCGCGCAGCGCCTCGTCCAGCAGCAGCACGCCGTGGTGATGCGCCAGCTTGCCGGCTAGGCCGCGGATCATCGCCAGGGCACGCTCCTCGTCCGGCTCGTGGATCTGCACCACCTGGAAGCGGCGGGTCAGCGCGGGGTCCTTCTCAACATGTTTCTTGTACTCGGCCCAGGTGGTGGCGCCGATGGTGCGCAGTTCACCGCGGGCCAGCATCGGCTTGAGCAGGTTGGCGGCGTCGCCGGTGCCGGCGTTGCCGCCGGCACCCATGAGGGTATGGATCTCGTCGATGAACAGCACGATGGGACGCGGGCTGGCCCGGACCTCGTCGATCAGTTGCCGCAGGCGGCGCTCGAACTCGCCCTTCACGCTGGCGCCGGCCTGCAGCAGGCCGATGTCGAGCAGGTACAGCTCCACCTCGCGCAGGGGCGGCGGCACCTCGCCGGCGGCGATGCGCAGCGCCAGACCTTCCACCACCGCGGTCTTGCCGACGCCCGCCTCGCCGGTCAGCAACGGGTTGTTCTGGCGGCGGCGCAGCAGCACGTCGACCATCTGGCGGATCTCGCCGTCGCGCCCGGTCACCGGGTCGATCTCGCCCGCCCTGGCGCGCTCGGTCAGGTTGACCCCGTACTGTTCCAGCGCCCGCTCGGCGGCCGGAGACGGCGTATCGGCGGCGGCCGCCGACACCACGACCTCTTCGCTCGAACCGGCGAGAATGCCGCCCAGCCGGTCGCTCAGCACATCGGGCAGGATGCGCTCGAACTCGCGAGAGATGCCGAACAGCAGGTGGCGCAGCGCGGCAGTCCTGAGCAGGCCGATCAGCAGATAGGCGCCGCGGATGCGGCCGGCGCCGAACTTCAGGCTGCCGTACACCCAGGCCCGTTCCACCGCGTCGTCGATATGCCCGGACAGATCGCTGACCGCCCCGGCGCCGCGCGGCAGGCGGTCGAGGGCGGCCTGCAGGTCGCGTTCCAGGCGCTCGCCGTCCAGCTCGAAATGGCGCGCCGCCAGGCGCAGGTCGCCTTCGGCCTCCTGCCATTGCAGGAACAGCCAGTGGGCCAGTTCCACATAGGGGTTGCCGCGCTGCCGGCAGAACGCGGTGGCCTTCTCCAACGTGGCGAACAGCAGAGGGTCAAGCTTGCCGAACAATGAGACGCGACTGATATCAGACATGGGACTCCCGTAGCCCGGTCCGGGCGTAATGGGTGTAATCAATGATCAGATCGCCGGCGTCACCGGCGGCCATGGGTCGATGGCCGAGCCAGGTGCCCTGGCTCAGCGGCTGCTCCGCGCCCAGGACGGCTCCCCGCACCTCGCCGGCGGCCAGTATCAGTTGCGCGTCCCAGGCCAGTTCCAGCCCGACGTACTCGCGTACCCAGCGCAACAGGGCCGGCACCCGGTCGCCGTCGGGCAGGAAACGGCGGTAATCCGCCCAGCCCATCGGCCCGAGCACCAGGCGAAAACGCGACTGCGCATCGCGCACCGCACAGCCCAGGGTCGCGCCCGCGCCCAGGCCCATGCCCTCGCCGCGCCGGCCCAGGGCCAGACGGGCATCCGGCTCCAGCGTCACCCAGTGCGCCACGTACTCGACGACGCGCACCGGTATCCCGAAATAGCCGCTCAGAATCCGTTGCAGGCCTTCCGGGTTGCGCGTCTGCCGCAGCAGGTGCCCCGCCTGGTGGTAAACGGCGTGCCGGCCCAGCGGAGCGGAATCCTGCTGTGCCGGCAGTCCCCGCCCCAGCAGGCAGGCGATGTAGTCCTCGAAGCGGCTGGCGCCGGGCCGGTCGAGGCTGACGGTGGCCTGCGCGTCGGCCCAGGCGCGGTAGAACAGCAGGATCAGCCGGTGATGGAAAAGATCGGCGAAGGCGGCCAGGGTCGGGTCGCCCGCCGTGTGCTCGCGGTCGTGGGCGTATTCGGTCAGGTGCAGCGGCAGCGGACCGTTGGGACCGAACAGGCCGAAGCCGAAGATCGACAGGTGCGGCGGCCGCTCCACGGCCTCCTCCAGGCCAGCGATCATCGAGGGCGCGAACGACAGGGAGGGCCGCTGGCCCAGGCGCAGCGGCTCGTCCTGCGGCCGCGCGGCGCGCCCCAGCGGCACCGCCAGGCCGGCGCGGGCATCCAGCCAGCGCAGCACCTGGAACAGATCGTGGGCATGGGGCTCGGCGCGCAGCTCCTGCCACAGCGGGGAGTCCATCCAGTTCAGGGGCGAAGGCGCGTTCATGCCACCGGCCTCGCGCCCAGCCGGGGCGCCCAGCGCGCTACCTGGCCGCGCTGCAGGCTGTGCAGCGTCAGCTCGGAGAACAGGTTGATCGCCACATGACGGGCGAAGAACTGCTCCAGCACGGCGCCGAACAGAAAGGGGCTGTCGCCGGAGAACGCCTGTTCGTCCAGCGCCACCACCACCTGCACGCCGCGGCCGTGCATCAAGAGGCCGGGCTGCGGCAGACGGCGGAACACCGGGTTGCAGGCGACCCGCCGCAGGCTTTCCACCTGGCGCCGCAGGCCCGACTCGGCGTCGTCCAGGTACAGCGTCAGCAACTGGCGCAGCATGGCCGCGCCCCGCTCGCCGTCCAGCTCGGTCATGAGCTGATGGTTCAGGCCCAGGTGGCTGATCAGCTTCCAGGTCTGGGCACCCTCGGCCAGCGACGGCCGGGGCCGGGTCGGGCCGCGCAGTACCTTGACCCGCCCCACCGGGGCCGATACCGCCAGCGAGAAATCGCTGTCGCCGTCCAGCGGCAGCAGCAGCGGCAGGTCGCGGTTGGTGCACAGCGTCTCCACCACCAGATGGCGGAGCGCCGCACTGAAGGGCACCTCATGCTGATCCACCAGGGAAATGAAGATTTCGCTGCCGTCATAGCCGGTGCGGCTGCCGTGCAGGCGGGCCTGCTCGGACAGCAGACGCGACTCGCGGCGCAGGGCATAATAGGCGCCGTGGTCGCGCCCGTCGTCGCCGAACGAGGCGTAGAACGGGCGGAACTCCAGGGCCTCGGAGCCACTGCCGTAACCGGACATGCGGGTGACCGAGTGCACCTCGTAGTCGAGCGCCCGGGTGCGGTCCACCACCAGGTGGTACTCGCGGGTGCGCGGCGAGACCAGCACCCGGTCGGCGCGCTTGGCGAACAGGTTGACGACCGGCGTGCAGTGCAGCGCCAGATCGTCCGTCTCCACCAGGCGCTCCAGCGCAGCGTCGTCCTGGTCGAGCAGCAGGAGCAGTTCGAAGCGCTCGCCCCGCAGCCCCCGCAGCGCGCGGCGCAGGCCGCCGACGCTGAAGAACAGAAAACGCGCCGGACAGGCGAAGTACTCCTGCAACAGCCGGTAGCCCTGGAAGGTGCGACCGTCGTCGGGCAACAGCGCCTGGCTGGCGGAAAAGCCCTCGTGACGCACGCTGGCGGCGTCCAGCGGCGTTCCCCAGACACCGTCCGGACCGGCTTCGCGGCAGAGCACCGCGACGCTGTGACCGGCGATCAGCTCCAGCAGGCGCAGCGCCCGCTGCTCGGGGCCCGCCAGGTGGAACTCCAGCCGGTCCAGGGCCAGGCTGTCGCAGCGCTGGCCGGCGGTGATGCGCAGGCGGATGCGCAGGGCGGCGCGGGCGCGCTGCCGGTATTCCCCGGCGGGCAGGTCGGTGGGCACCCGGCCGTAGTGCACGCCGTCCAGCTCCAGCGGCCACAGGGTGACCGTATGGCCGGTGCGAAACTCGCAGACGGTCTGCTCGCCGTGGGCCAGGTTGGAATACAGCGCCGTGCCGGCGGGCAGCGTGAAGCCATTGGCCAGACTGCCCTCGTTGAGACTGGGCTGTAGCTTCACGATCGCCATCGCCGGCGTCGGCGCCGAATAGTTGGGGTGGATCACATCCAGCAAATGCTGAGAAAAACGTGGAAACTCCGCGTCCATCTTCAGTTGTATCCGGGCGGTCAGGAAGCTGAAGCCTTCGAGCAGGCGCTCGATATAGGGGTCGGCGATTTCGATACCATGCATCCCCAGGCGGCCGGCCACCTTGGGAAAACGCTCGGCGAACTCAGCCCCCAGCTCGCGCAGGTAGCTCAGTTCCCGGTTGTAATAATCCAGCAGACGCGCGTCCATCAGTCGATCGCCAGGTCATGCAGCATGGATTGGCCGCTTTCCAGATCCAGTTCGGAACGCACGCGGAATTCCACCGGGTACGGCGCCGACCAGAGCCGGGCGCGGATCTCGAAGACCAGTTCGTTGTGGTGCATGAGCTGCTTGTCGGGCTTGTCGATGTGCAGCACCTCGACGCTGTCCGGCAGCAGGCGCGGCTCGAAGCGCAGGATGGCCAGGCGCAGCCGGGAGGCGAGTTCCTGGCAGTCCAGTTCGGAAATGCGCTTGCCGGCCAGCGGCAGCACGCCGTAATTCAGCACCGAGCGCTGCGCTTCGCCGAAGGGCGCCAGATCCCGGTCGGCGGCCATGCTGATGGTGTTGAACAGCCAGGACAGGTCGCGCAGCACCGCGGCACGCAGCGCTCCCGTGCTGGCGCCCGGCGTCTGGACTTCGGTGCGTTGCAGGGGCTCGTCGTCGGTCAGGCGGTCGAGCAGCGCCGGGCGCAGGCGGTCGCGCTTGCCGCGCGGTTGCCGCCTGTCCCTGGGCGTATGCAGCGGATCAGCCATGGACCACCTCGGCGGACGGGTCGCGTGGATTCTTCATGGAACGGCTTCCGGAATGCTGGGCGAGTGCGGCCGGCCACGAACGGCCGGCCAGGCGCTGGCTGTGGTCAGAGCTCGACGTTCTGGGTGATGTTCCAGCCCATGGTGACTTCCCCGCCCGCGCTGCCGTCGTCCTGCTGGGGCGTGTAGCCGAATTCCACCTCGGGGGCCTGGAAGGCGTACTCGATGAGGATGCGTTTCTGCTCGTCCTCCGGATCGATTCCCTTGATGTCCGCCTTGGTCACCAGCACTTTACTCAGAGTGATGGTCATGAAGACCATCTTGTCGCCGTCGGCGAGCCGGGAGCAGGACAGTTCGACCGTCCCCAGGCTGGTGCCGTTGGCGCATTTCTTGAATGCGGTCGGCGCGGAGGCCTCCACGTAAGAGACTACGTGCAGGTCGGTGAAGCTCGCCCTGCCGGGGGTGCCGCCGCCGCCGGAATCCAGAGAGCCTGGCTGGCTGACCCCCCAGGTGAACGACTTGATGTCGAGCCAGGCAGCGTGCTGGGACTCCTGGGACTCGCCCTGGACGCCCTCGATTTTCAGGTGCATCGACGTGCTCATTCGCTAACTCTCCTCTATCGGTTCAAAGAGTCTTTCGGTTGTGGCATTCAGGCTTCGGCGACCTTCACCGACGGCAACTTCGAAACCAGCCGCAGGGACACGGTCAGGCCTTCGAGCTGGTAGTGGGGACGCAGGAAGAACTTGGCCGCGTAGTAGCCCGGGTTGTCCGGCAGCTCTTCGACGTGCACTTCGGCGGCGGCCAGGGGCTTCCTGGCTTTGGTCAGTTGCGAGGAATTGACTGGATCGCCGTCCACATAGGTCATGATCCATTTGTTGAGCCAGCGCTCGATGTCGCCGCGCTCCTGGAAGGAGCCGATCTTGTCGCGCACGATGCACTTGAGGTAATGCGCGAAGCGGCAGCAGGCGAACAGATAGGGCAGGCGCGCCGACAGGCGAGCGTTGGTGGTGGCGTCGGCATCCAGGTATTCGGCGGGTTTCTGCAGCGACTGGGCGCCGATGAAGGCCGCGACGTTGGTGTTCTTGCGGTGAACCAGCGGCATGAAACCGTTCTTGGCCAGTTCCGCCTCGCGGCGGTCGCTGATGGCGATTTCGGTGGGACATTTCATGTCCACCCCGCCGTCGTCGGTGGGGAAGCAGTGGTACGGCAGGTTTTCCACCGCCCCGCCGCTTTCCACGCCGCGGATCGACGTACACCAGCCGTAGAGCTTGAACGAGCGGTTGATGTTCACGCCCATGGCGTAGGCCGAGTTGGCCCAGGTGTAGCGGTCGTGGTTGGTGCTGTCGGTGTCTTCCTCGAAATCGAACTCGTCCACCGGGTTGGTGCGGCTGCCGTAGGGCGTACGGGCCAGAAAGCGCGGCATGGTCAGGGCCAGGTAGCGCGAATCCTCCGACTCGCGCAGGGCGCGCCAAGCCGCATATTCGCTATTCTGGAAGATCTTGCTCAGGTCGCGCGGGTTGGCCAGTTCCTGCCAGGTTTCCATCTGCATGACCGAAGGCGCCGCCGCGGTGATCACCGGGCAATGGGCCGCGGCGGCGATGCGCGCCAGCTCGCCCAGGGTTTCCACATCCGGCGGGCTGTGGTCGAAATGGAAATCGCCGATCAGGCAGCCATAGGGCTCGCCGCCGAACTGGCCGTATTCCTCTTCGTAGATCTTCTTGAACAGCGGGCTCTGGTCCCAGCCCACGCCCTTGTGCCGCTTGAGATTGCGCGCCAGCTCCTTCTTGGAGATCGGCAGCACGCGGATCTTCAGCATCTCGTCGGTTTCGGTGTTGTTGATCAGGTGATGCAGGCCGCGCCAACTGCCTTCCAGTTGCTGGAAATCGGCGTGGTGCAGGATCAGGTTCACCTGTTCCGTTAGCTTGCGGTCGATTTCCGCGATGATGGACTGGATGGTGTTGTAGGCATCGCTGGACAGGGTGACGCTCTGATCCAGCGCCTGCCGGGCCAGGGTGCGCACGGCCTCCTCCACCACGCTGCGCGCCTGTTCCGTCTTGGGACGGAATTCCTTCTGCAACAGCGCGGCGAATTCGCTTTCGTCGTATTCGGCAAGCGGCGCGCCCGGTACGAGGGCGGTATCGATCTGTTTCATCGTCCTATCCCCTCAGGCTTCTTGCGCTCGATCGTCGCGGACCGGCTGGTCCGCCTCGCGAGGCACCTTCGGGTTCGCGGCCAGGGTTTCCAGCAGGGCCGGGTCCTGCAGTACCCGGGCGATCAGTTCCTCGGCGCCGGTCTTGCCGTCCATGTAGGACATCAGGTTGGCCAACTGGGTACGCGCCTCCAGCAGCTTGCGCAGCGGCTCGACCTTGTGCGCCACCTGGGCCGGGGAAAAGTCGTCCAGTTGCCTGAAGGTCAGGTCGACCAGCAACTGACCATCGCCGGTCAGGGTGTTGGGCACGCCGAAGGCCACGCGCGGCTTGAGCGCTTCCATGCGGTCGTCGAAGTTGTCGACGTCGATTTCCACGAACTCGCGCTCGGCCAGTTCCGGCAGGGGCTCGACCTGCTTGCCGGTCAGGTCCGCCAATACGCCCATCACGAAGGGAAGCTGCACCTTGCGGTCCGAACCGTAGATTTCGACGTCGTATTCGATCTGCACGCGCGGCGAGCGATTGCGTCCGACGAATTTCTGGCCGCTGTCTTTCTGAGTCGAGTTTTTTCGGATATCAGCCATGATCCTGGGCTCCTGGTCGGAACAACGGGTGGTCGGCACCTGTGGTGTCGTGGGTGGAAAGGGTCACGGCGCGCATCACGAAGGTGCCTTGCCGATCAGCAGATCGATCTGCGCCAGGCTGGCCGGAGCCAGGTCGCGCAGGATGTCGTAGAAACCGAGCTGCATGAGCCGCTGCGCGCGGCGCAGCAGAATGGGCCCCGGATGGCTGGGCTCGTGGCGCTCCAGGTAGGCGCAGATCTTTTCCAGCAAAAGATTCACATCGGCGCGGCTGTCCAGCTCCACCGCGCGCCAATCGACGGCGGCCGGCGCGAACGCGGCCGGGGATGCGCTCCCTGGCGCCTCGTCGCCGGCGGACGGGCTTTCGGCCTTGGCCGCCGGCGGCGTGCCGCGCGAGGCTTCCAGCAGGCGCCGCAGGAGTCTTTCCAGCTCGGCGCTGTCGGGCAGCCAGCTCTCGCCGAGGCTGGCGCGCAGTCGCGCGGCGATATCGTCGAGGGCCTGCAGGATCTCGGGCACGGCCCGCAGTTCCGGGTCGGCCAGTTCCCAGGCGCGGGCCAGCTCGGCCTGCAGGCGCTCGCGTCCGCCGGGATAGTCGAACTGCTCCGGGGCGTTGCCTTCGAGCAGCAGGCCGACCTCGCGCACCGTCAGCCGGCCCGCGGCGGACAGCGGCGCGGCGCGCAGCGCGCACAGGCAGACCTGCGCGTCGAACAGGCCGGACAGCGCGTTGTGGCGCGGCAAGGGGTCCGTCTCGCCGTCCTCCTCCAGCAGCGGATGCAGTCCGTCCCAGTGGCTGTCCAGCAGCGCGGCCACCAGGCGCATGCCGTCGGCGTAGCCGGTCAGCCCGCGCAGTTCGGTCCAGCCGCGGGTCAGCAGGGCGGCGACGCGCAGGTCCTTGCTGCGCGCCAGCAGGCGTTCGGCCTGTTGAGCCACCTCCCGCCACTCCGGTTCCTCGGCCGGGATGATGGTGCGGCCGTATTGCTGTTCGGCCCTGGGCTGGACGGCCTGCATCAACTGCAGGAAATCCGCCGTGTATTCGAGATTGTCGCCGCACGGCCGGGCGTCGCTTACCGGGGCCAGTAGGGGAATCAGGTGTTCCGGGCATGACGTGGACATGGCGCGCCTCATTCGAAATGGTGGCTGATGGTGATGTTGTTGCCGCTCGATCCCGGCGCGACTACCAGCCGGGTGCGGTACGGAGGCAACTCACCATTACGGACTTCGATGTTGTAACTGCCGGGTACCAGCGACAGCGTTTTCAAAGGCGGGCTCACGCCACGCTTGCGACCGGCCACATAGACTTCGCCCCAGGGCACGATATGCAGCCGTACCAGCACCGGTTTGACCGCTTTGTCCGGCTTGGCCACCTTGTCCGGCTTGGCCGCATCCTTCGGCGTGACGATGGACAACGGTACTTCGGACGGTGCTTCTGGCGCCGCGTCCGCCGCCAGCAAGACCTGAGCCTCGGCTTCGTCGTTTTCGAGCCGCGGTGCTTCGCGTGCCGTGGCCGTCGCCAGCAAGGCCCGTGCTTCGACCTCGTGAGGGCCGCCCGCGTATTGCTGTAGGTAGCGCTGATAGGCTGCGACAGTGTCGGTGGCCCGGGCGAGCTTCCAATCCTGGGTAGCTGCAGCCTGCGGTTCCGGTTGCGGTGTGGTTTCTCGCTTCGGTGTGGTCTCTGGCTGCAACAGCGCAAACGCGATTCCGCCGGCCGTCAACAACACGACACCCAGCGCCAGCAGACGGGAGCGGAACGGTGCGCGCGGCCCTGTGTCCGCCGCAGGCGACCCGATCACGATGTGCGGCGCAGGATCTTCCGGAGGCAAGAGCGGTGCCGTGGGCATCACATGGTCGACCGCCGGCTCGGCATGTGGCGGCAGGCTTGGCGGCGCAGGGGGATCGGGCATGCTGTACTGGCCCGGCGAGTTCGATTGCAAGCCCAGCAGCGCGGCGAAACCGACCACGTTCTGGGGGCGATCCTCGATGCATAGCTGCAACGCGCGATCGGTAGCCTGCAACAGGGGCTGGCCATAGCCGAGCGCACGGCCGGCCAGCGGCACGTAGTTGTCCTGGATGCTGCGTACCACGGCGGCCGGCGGCAACGTGCCGCTGACCAGCACGTGGATCACTGCTCCCAGCGCATAAAGATCGGTCCACGGACCCTGGCGTAACGAAGGGTCGTCAGTATATTGCTCGATAGGTGCGTAGCCAGGCTTGAGCATGATGGTGCTATCGTCCACCAGATCGCCGATCAACTTGCGCGCCGCACCAAAGTCGAGCAGTATCGGGCGCCCATCCGGCTGGATCAGAATATTGTCGAGCGCGATATCTCGATGGAAGCACTGCGCGCGATGCAATGTTTCCAGCGCGCCCAGCAGCGCCGCTATCAACCGCAGTATCTCGGCCTCGGCCAGCGCCCGGCCGCCTGCCAGGCGCTGCTCCAACGTCTGGCCCTCGTAGAACGGCGTGGCCATATAGGCAGTGCCGTAGTCTTCCCAGAAGCGCAATACCTTGATCAGGCCGGGATGGTCGAACTGCGCCAGCAGTCGTGCCTCGTTGATAAAACCGGCCTGCCCCGCCTGAAAGGTGGCGGCGTAGCGTTCGCCGCGCAGCGATACGGTCAGGTCGCTCCGGCGTACCGCCAGCATGCTCGGCATGTACTCCTTGATCGCTACCACGCGCTGCAAGGTATGGTCGAAGGCACGGTAAACGATGCCGAAGCCACCGATGCCGAGCACGCCGGTGATCTCCAACTCGCCCATGCGGTGTCCCAGCGGCAACGGCTGCGCTGCAGCTATGTGCGAGGGCCTCGTATCAAGTAGCGAATCGGACATCACGATGCATATCCCTGCTGGGGGCCAAACAGTCGGGCAAACAACGCATTGTTCAGCTCGCCGCTATGGGTATGGGTCCGCGGCGGCGAACCGTCGCCTTGGTGAGTCCACCAGAAACTGGTCACGCCGCGGGCATCGAAGTACAGCGACAATTCCGGCCAAGCCAGCCCCTGGTTGTCGGCGGCCGGCTCAAGCACGGCCAGAATGTCGTCACCGCTGCCGCACGGGCGCAGCGCCAGCCAGTTGCTCGGCACGCCGGCCAACTGGCTGGTCAGGTGCTCGACCGAGTGACCGTGGCGAATCGCATCGAGGATGGCTTCGCTCGCCTGGCGATAGAACGGCCCTGCCCCGTCCATCAGCGCGTTGTCGAACGCGGCCAGCGGCAGTGTCAGGAGCGCGGTCACCGGGTAGTAACGCCCGACGCGGTCATAGCTCGGCGCAAGCGCACCCAGCTGCACGCAGTCGAAGCCCAGCCCGGCCGGCAGCAGGAAATTCCAGACCGGTGCCACCACGTAGTGGCGCGACAACATTTGTGGGGCCGTCCGCTGCAGGGCATCGAGACCCTCCTGCATCCAGCGCTCCCAGGCGCGCTGCACTGGGTAAGGCAACTGGCGCGTCACGAAATCGCCAGCGGCCGGAATCTTGCCGTACCAACCCACAGCTTCACTGCTGAGTATGCGTGCCGCCATGTTCATGATCGCCTCGGACAGGAAAAGGACTCGAGCTGCACCAGCCGGAACGGGCTGCGCACACTGCCGGCGGTCACTTCAAACACCGCCTTGCTACCGCCGATATTGAAGGTGGCAATCATTTGCTCCGGCACGCGGCCGGGTGCCAGTGCGGCCCGATCGAACAGCCGGTGCAGTGCCCACGGCCCCTCGGTGACAGAAACACTGCTGGCGCCGTTCGGCCCGCTGACCTCCACCCGCACCTGGTTGCTGCCTCGCGGGCCGGGCCACTGGACCTGCATCGGCATTTGTGGACCGTGGGCGTAGCGCACGATCTGGCCGTCAATGTCGAACAGGATTTGCGAAATGCCGGCGTCCATCTGCACCGGCTTGAGTTCAATGCGGATCGAGGGCATACGCGCACCGCCGGCGAAATACACGTCGCGGATCACTGCCGCGCGCTCAAAGGCTTGTAGATACGCGGCCCGGCCGCCTGTCTCGCCCTTGAAGCGCCACGGCCGCGCGGCAGTATCGACCAGGCTGGCAAGGTGCTTCTGGAAGAAATCGTCCATCAGGCCAGCCGGAGCGAACAATTGCGCAAAATCGCCTGGGCTCATGTCGTGCTCCGAACCATGTACCAACGGATAGCGCCCATTGACCGCCTGCTGGCAAAAATCGCCAATATTCGCCGCGGCACTCTGGCCGAGCTGTTGCTGCAGCACGCGTATCACGTTGCCATCCGAGGCACTGGCAAGCTCCCCCAGCATGTTGCGAAACGGCATCGGCAGCCGGCCGGCATCCGCGCGGACCTTGCTCAATACCTCGTCGCTGGGCGGCGTATTGCCGTCGCGCAAGGCCGCATCGGTGGCGATCAGATGGGTATAGAACTCGTTCAGCGTATCGCGGACCGCCAAGATCGGCGCCGGCGCGCCGCTCTCGCCTGGACGGGTGAAGTGGTGCAGCGCGGCGAAGCGGTTGTCCACCATCAGCTCGGGGCGCTCGGCACGCGGCGTACGCTGGCCTTCGGGCGACTCGGGCTGGCCAAAGATGTTTTCCAGTGTATTGCGCGTGGCACTGACCCTATCGCGTGCTTGGTCGATCAAGGTGCGCTCGTCATCGTCGCCATCGCGCAGCAAGGTGGTCTCGCGCGCCGCGGCGGTCATGAGTCCGACCAGGGGCGATTCGGCTGCCGACAAGGTGCGTGTGATCTGGATGTTTTGCGCCAAGTCGGCGCCACTACGCAGCCTCAGGTCGGCCAGATAGCTTTCCCACGCGCTGATGTAGTCGTTGAAGTACAGTCGTTTGACCTCGCGGCCCCACTTGGCCAGCGTTCCCGGGCCGGTAGCCTCCAGCTGAGGCAGCGCCAGCACCCAGCTTTCCTCGCGGCCACGCGCGGCAACGTCGCTCTCAATGCGCGGGGCAAATACCTCCCAGTAACCTTGATAGGTAAAGAGCCCTGGCACGCCATCGTTCAGACTGGCGCCGCTGGCACGGCGAAACACCAGCGTGGCTTGCGGCCCGACTGCTTCGGCCACGTTGAAATCTGCCAGGCGGCTGTCGTGGCGCAGTGCGCGCTTCATGCCGTTGTAGCTGCGCTCGCCCAGCGTATGGCCACGCAGGCGCTCACGGGTCTGCGCAACCAGCGCGTCGTCTCGAGCATACGGCGAGCTGACCGCGCGGCCGGCCAGCAGCCGTGCCAGGTGCTGGCGCAGCGCCGTTCGTTGATCGCGCGTGATGTTGCCGCCCAAGCTGCGCTCGATATCGAGCGACAACCACGCCTGCAGAAAATCGGCGTCGTAGTGACTCGCGTCGTACAGCATCAAATAGGCTTTAAGCGAGCCGTAGGAGTACTCGATATCACCAGGCGACGCGTGGCGCAGACCATCCTCCAGGCGGCGCGCCAACTGCGGCAGTAAGACGTCCTCCAGCGCTCGGGCATAGACGCCATCGGCTGCGGCATGCAGCTTGTCACCCTGGAACAGGCCGAAACGGTAGTCCAGCGGTGGATCGTTGACGTCGAAACGGGCGCTTACGTGCAAGGCGCGTAGCTGGTCCAGCGCCGGCATCACCATTGTGACCTGTGCATGATCGTCGACCTTGACCGTACCGATCCGCACCGCCACGTCAGGTACCTTGGCCGCTACTTCTTCGACGTAGCGCTGGTTGTTGCGGTAGCTGTTAAACCAGGCCAGCGCCAACACCAGCGTCGCGATGCCGACCACGCCATATCCGGCGCGGCGTATCCAATACTGGCGCCGCTGCCAGCGCTCATTTCTGCCCGCAAGGCCAGCTTCCTTGAAAATCACGTCCTGCATCAATCGGCGCAGGAAAAAACTGCGGCCCGGCTCGCCGACCTGCGGCACATGCATCCCCCCCCCGACCTTCAGAAGGCGCTTGATGCCTCCCATCACCCGATCGAACACCGTGCCTTCTTGGGTGCCGCTGGTGAAATACACGCCACGCAGCAACGCGCTGGCTTCGAACTTGGATTCGACGAATACCTGCGCTAGAAATTGGCCCAGCAGCGCCTGCAGCCCGGCGAACTCCTGCGGCAGCAGATAAGCGAGCTCGCGCTGGCGAGGATCGTGCTCGGCCAGCAATTGCTCAGGCAGACTGGCGTAGAGGCGCTCGAGCAGCAGCTGGTATTCGGCGGCAAACGTCCGTTGCAGGTCAAAGCCCGGCGCACGGACCGCATCGAGTGGGAAGGTCACGCCCCAGACCTGGCCGCGCTCCTCGCGGCCAAGTTGTGCGAAATACTCGGTGAACCCGGACAGCAAATCGATCTTGGTCACCAGCACATACACCGGAAACTGGATACCCAACTGGGCGCGCAACTCCTGCAATCGCTTGCGCAGCGTGAGCGCGTGCTGCGTGCGCTCCTGCTCGCTCGCGCTGAGCAGGTCGGCGGTGCTAACGGTGAGGATGGCACCGTTGATAGGCTGGCGCGCACGATACCTCTTCAGCAAGTCGACAAAGCCCTGCCACTCGTTCTGGTCCTGCTCACGGTTGCTTTCCTGCATGGTGTAACGGCCGGCGGTATCGATCAGCACCGCCTCGTTGGTGAACCACCAATCGCAGTTGCGGGTGCCGCCGACGCCGCGGATCGCAGCCTTGCCGAACTGCTCGGCCAGCGGAAAATCGAGCCCAGCGTTGACGAGAGCAGTGGTCTTGCCCGAGCCCGGCGCGCCGATGAACACGTACCACGGCAGTTGATACAGATATTGCTGCGAGAAGCGATCCAGCCAGTGCCCCCCTCCTGCCCTGCCCTGCGGCGCAAAGCGGGCGGTCTTGAGCCGCTCGGCGGCCTCGTCAAAGCGTGTGTGCAATTCCTCCAGATGCGGATTGGCCGCTGGTTCGACACCGGCCGCCGGCGCCGGATCGCGAATCTGGTTGAGCAGTTGCGCATTCAGCTGCGCAGCGCGCCAGGTGCGATACAGCACGCGGACCAGCCAGATCGCAAACATCGCCACGATCAGACCCGTGCATACCGTTTCGCTCTGGAGTGGCCGGTAACTACCGATGGCGATCAATGGTCCGAGCAGCCAGATCAGGCAGGCGAGCACCACTAGGCCCAGCAATCGCGAGAACAAGCCGAGTATGCGATTCATGGCTTCGCCTCCGTAGCTGTGGATCCGGGAGGCACCAGCAGCGTGATCTCCACTCGCCGGTTGCGTGCACGATTGCCGGCGCTGTCGTTGGGGGCCACCGGGTCTGCGGCGCCCCGTCCTTCGGCGCGGACCCGCTCGGGATTGTTCAGCCGTGTCTGTAACTGCGCCTTGACGGTATCGGCACGGGCCTGCGACAACTCCCAGTTGGAGGCAAAGCGCAGCCCGCGCGTCGGCACGTTGTCGGTGTAGCCCATCACCACCACCGTGCCTTCGGCAGTGTTCAGCGCGTCGCCAATCCGGGCCAGCAGCGGTTGATAGCGCTCGATTACCGTGGCCTCGCCCGAATCGAACAGACCATCTCCGCGTAACACCACCACGCTACGATCAGCCTCGTCGTGTACCGCGACAAGCCGGTCGCGGATCTCTGGTTCCAGCAGTTGCGCCAACCGTGGCTGGACGGGTGCCTTGGCTGTCGGTGCGACGGAGAGCATGCGCGGCAGCCGCAGTTGGTCGATGGTGGCGAACACATCGTCCGAGCGCCCGGCCAGCAGCAGCTGTAGCGTGGCGAATAGCGCCAAGCACAGCAGCGTGGCGACTGCGGCGGCCACCCAGACCGGCAGTGCCCGCTGTACCGTGGGCGGGGCGATGGCTGGATCGTGCCAGTGCGGCGACAGCGCGCGCGGATACTCGCCACGGGCATTACGGATCACTTGCAGCAGGCGCTGCTTGAGCGCCTCGAGCTGCGAGCGCCCCTGATCCAGCACGCGGTAGCGGCCTTCGAAACCCAGCACCAAGCAGAAATACTGCAGCTCTAACAGATCGACGTGCTCCTGCGGAGCATGTGACAGCCGCGCCAGCAGCTGGAAGAACTTCTCGCCGCCCCAGGTTTCGTTGTGGAAGCTGACCAGCAGGCTGTGCGCCGACCAGACCCCGCCCCCCCAAGGGGTCAGCGTGGCGGCCTCGTCCAGCGTGGTGCACAGGCAGTAGCGTGCGCCGATGATGGTTTCGGTCGGCAGGCCGGCCGTGCGTGCGCGCAGCTCGAACTGGCGGATTTCATCGAGCAGTTGCGTGCGTAGCTGCGGCGGGTCGGGATGGTAAACGGTGCCGCGGATTTGCGGCACCAGGTTGAGCAGCGGATTGGCCGCGGCAACCAGGGGGTTGCTGCCGCTGATAATGTGTGGCGTGATGGCTGGCTGTGCCATGCCATCGCCGCCCATGTTCGGTGGCACGAAACCGCCGGCGAGATGATCAAGCGGATCGGATACGGTATCGGCACGGAGGTTCATTCGCGTATTGCCCAGAATTCCATCTTCAAGCCGGGAAACTCACCGGCTACATGCAGTGCCAAGCTGCCCGACTTCTCCAGCTGCCTCCAGAATTCGCCTCCCTTTTCCAGTTCGAAATAGATGTGGCCGGCGTGGTAAGGCAATTGCCGTGGCGCCACCGGCAACAGCCGCAGGCCGATTCCAGGCAGTTGCAGCGACACCAGGTCGCGGATACGCTCCACCGCCCCCAGCTTGAGCTGCGCTGGGAAGCGCGTGCGCAGCGTTTCGGCGGGCATTTCGGCATTGATTGCCAGCACGAAACCGGCCTGCTGGATCAATTCCATGGACGGAATCTGCGCTACGCTCACGCCGTTGCCGCGCTCCTGCAGCGGGATCGGGATGGCATGCTGCTCCAGCACACTGGACAAGGCGCGCCTCAGCTCCGCCATTAGCGGTGCGAACGTGGTGCGTAGCGCATCGTGACGATATTCGGGAAACACGTGGGGGCGACGGTGCTCCGCGGTATAAGTCGCCAGATCGCACGCCAGCTTGAGCCAGTCGCCGAACAACTGCGCCGGGTGCAGACACGCGGCCTGCTGCGCGTGCCAAGTGACAGCGGTGTAACGGTTGACCAGTTCCAACAGTAGGAAGTCGGCCACTTCGGCCACTCCGCCGCGGCCCGGCTGCGAAAGGCGCTCGCCGAGTGCATCGCCACGCTGCTGCAATAACCCGTGCAACTCGTCTAGGTAGCAGCGCAGCACTTGGTGGCGCGTGGCCGAGAGCACTGGGGGGATATACCCCTCGTCCAGCAGGATCTGGCCGTCATTGCGTCGTTCCAGCACACGGACCACGCCTAGCGATTGCCAGTCGCCACTCAATGCCGATTCAGGCATCAGCCGCAGATCGAGCCGCCCCATCTGAAGGACCGCAGGACCGAACGACTCGCTGTTGGCATCTTCGATCTCGAAATCAGTCACGTCGTAACGCGTCCAAACCGAGTTGCCGGCCTCGCTCCAGCTCGTTTCGTCGCCGCCGGCGCGCCAGAGCGGCAGCGCCAGCACGATGGTCTGATCCTTGAGCTCGGCAGAGATGTCCAGCGGCGCCGGAGCATCAGCGGTCTCGAAGGCGAACGGCGTGCCGTCCGGCATCAGCCCGGCCCCGCCAAGCAGCACCACCTTGCCCAGCGCTAGCGCTGGGCGGTCGAACTCCAGCCGGTGCCAACCCCAATGAAACCCTTGCATCGGCAGGCAACGCGCCTGCACATAGTGTTCGAGATAGCGCTCAAGCTGCTGGAAATGGTGGGGGCGCAGAAACATGCCTTCACTCCACACCACGCGTTGGCGCAATGCACTGGAAACTGCGGAAATCGAACCATGAGATTTCATCATTTATTTTGAAACCGGCAAAAAATCAATACCATCACTTTTTACAACCACACCTAAACGCAATTGTTCCGGCGATGTTTTCCAGAACCTATAGGGACTCAATTGCTTGGGTTGCGGCAATGTAATGAGTTGTCGCCAGCGACTGGCCTCCAGTACTCGGTATTCCGCCATAATGCCAATGACTCGCGCATCCAGATTGCCATGGCGTGTCACATACTTCACTTCGCCGGGGTGCAGAATCACCTGCTCCACCGCAATCAATTCCTGGCCCAGTGCAGTCTCAGGCTTGTCCTGCAAACTGAAGAAATCACTCGTTTCAAATGCTGCACCGGTCCGCAATTCGAACACCTTGACCACGATGGGCGACGGGCGTCTCCGTATATCAGGATTGATATTTTTTTCGGCGACCAATTTCACCTGATAAGGCGTTGCCATAGAGCGCGTCGTAGATGCACAGCCGGCCAGCACACCAACAGCCAACACCCCTGCAGCCAGCACTGACAAGACATTGAAATAGCAATACAAATCGCTACCCGATCGCGATAGATAACGATCTGGAACAACGCAACATAAGCGATATCCATGATTGGGCAAGGTGGAAGAATCCATAGAGTAAATAACATCCTGCTTAATGGATAATTACAAGCTAAGAGCTATTTATGGCAGCTTTAATACAACCAAGTGAACGAATTGATAAATATAATCCCCCCCGAGAAACATATGGAGCATCATAAAATATTCATCCCGAGACACTAGACAGAACATACAAAAGCAGATAAATGCGCACAAAGAAAAGTTCATGACATGCAAAATCTGATGGAACTTATACCCACCTTGTATATCTACTTATTTTTTCTACTCAGCTGCAGGCCACAACCAATGAAAGTCAAGCTAATGCTTTTCCCCCTATTAGTTTCGCAAATTACATTGATACTTACTGCTTGCCAGAGCCAGAGCCTTGAGGCAGAGCACTCCGCCACTGAGGTCCCATCCGCAACTCAGCAGGCCGCCCAAGCCGCCGTGGACGAAGGTAGCAGACTGTACGAAGGGGGCTATTTTTTAACTGTAATCAACTTATTGACCACCACCAAAGAGATCAATCTGGCCAGCCAGGAGACACAGATTCACGCGCACAAACTGCTGGCCTTCAGCTACTGCGCCAACGGTAAAAAGTTATTCTGCCGTGATGAGTTCTTGAAAATCCTCGCCATCGATCCGTCGTTCAAGCTTTCCGAATCAGAAAAACATCACCCGATGTGGGGACCGGTCTTCGACTCGGCGCGCAAGCAGTACAACCTCTGATTCGTCGTGTCGTCGCGCACGGCACAGATCTGCACAGGAGCGACACTCCATGCGATTGACTGTATTCGAATACGACGGACAGGCGGTCAGCCCGCCGCTGAGTGTGCTGTTCAGCGCCCCCGGTGCCACCATCGGGCGCGGTGCTGACAACCACTTGGTATTGCCCGACGATACGCGCCAAATCTCTAGGCTGCAGGCCGCGATATACGTGAGTGAAGCTGGCGTGCAGCTGAAAAACCTCAGCACTGTTTGCCCCATCGGAATCAATGAAAAGATGCTGCTGCAGCAAGAGGATCATCCCTTGCTCGTTGGCGACACCATCCGCATCGGCGCATATCTGCTGCGCGCAGAAGCAGCGGACTCCCCCCCTGCACAGAGGGCAACCACCTTACCGTTACCGCTGGCCGATGCATCACGGCCGCACTCCGACATGGCGCTGCACCAGGCCACTGCCAAGGTTGCGCCACCGATGTGCCCGCCCACTGCAGATTCAGTGCCCGTGTCGCCCCTCATGGCCGAAGCTCCAGCGTCACACGCTCAGGCCCCCGATCCGCTCGACGCGCTGCTGCAGTCCGAAGCAGTGTCTCAGTTGCCGGCAAGCGGCTTTATGGATTTGTTCGATGACACGACACCGGCGGCCGAGATCGATTCAATGCCCGCCGCTCCGGCCCCGCCACACACAGTCAGTATCGTGGCATCGCCTGCAGATCAAGGGAGGGAGGTGGCGGAGCATCCGACCCAACCCCGTATCTACGCCGCCCCCGCCGAAGCACCATCGGAAACATTTTGGGAAAACCTAGTTGCGGAATTTGCGCAGCCAGCCACGCCTGCTGCGCTGACGCCCGCCGACGAGATCCAAGCCCCCTTGGCATACGAGCAAACCGAAGTTGCAGATGCCACAGATCAGGACGCGCTGGTCGCCCTACGCGATATTCCCGCTGATCCATTAGCCTTATTTGATTCGCATCTCTGCGACAGTTCGAACGTTCTCTTCAACGACAGCTCCAGCAGTCTGACTGATCCGCTCACCCCTCCCCTCGATGTCGGGTTGAGCGAATTTGTCGTTGCGCCGCAGGCAGATCGCGTGGCGGAACTGAGAGGTCATTTCCAGGTGCCACATGCGAGCTCACGACAAGAAGACCCGCTCGGCATGAACTCGCCGCCGGAACCAAGCAGTTCGATGGCCGGGGAGCTCCCAGTAGCCGGTGCCAGCCCTGTATCGTCGACACCTTTGCCCCAGGCCAACACAGCCACTGTTTCATCGGCAAGACCGTCGCCTACCGATCCGGCGTGGTTCGATGGCGCTGCGAAAGATATGCCCGCCGCCTTCCAGAAAGGCGCAGGGCTTGAGCTTGATCATATGCTCGATGCCGAACAGCTGCATACCGCCGGGCGCCTACTGGCCAGCATGCTTGGCGGCACCATGGCCCTGCTGTCCAGCCGCACCATTATCAAGCGCGAGGTCAAAGCCGATCTGACGATGATCCTGGACCGGGAAAACAATCCGCTCAAGCTGTTGCCCGATGCGAATACGGTACTCAAGCAAATGTTCGGCCCTCCATTTCCGGGTTTCATGTCACCGGAGCATGCTATCGATGACGCGTTCCATGACTTACAGGCGCACCAAATTGGCATGCTGGCCGGCATGCGCGCAGCCTTGAGGCAATTGTTGCACAAGGTCAGCCCCTCACTTGTCGAGCAGCAACTGGGCGCGGCCAGTTGGCACGAGCGGCTGGTGCCACGCGGCCGCGACAGCCGGGCGTGGGTGCACTACTGCAGCTTGCACCAAACCATGGTCACGGCGGTGGAAGAAGACTTCCATACAGTTTTCGGCCAAGCCTTCCTTGCCGCCTATGATGCCGAGGTCGAGCTCTATCGTCAGCAGTGCCGCAGGAGCGCCTGATGCTCAAATTGACCACCGCGCACTGCTCGTACCCGGGAAAACGCGACACCAATGAAGATGCGCTCGGCGTGCGTATCCGTAACGACGATGCCTGCTTCGTGCTCAGCGATGGCGTGGGAGGCGAAAACGGCGGCGGCCATGCCGCCAGGCTGGCTATCCATGGCGCGCTGAAACAGTTCGAGACGCGCGCGCCCGCAGGGCTGGATCAGCTGGCGCTCAGCAGCATGGCGGCAGCCCACGCTGCGATCGTGGCCGACCAGTTGCGTTACCCGGAGCGCTCACGCATGGCTGCCACTATGATTGGCCTGTTCATCGACCGCCGCCTGGGGCTGGCGCAATGGATACATGCCGGTGATAGCCGGCTATACCAATTTCGCCGCGGCATACTGGTGCAGCGCACGCGCGATCACAGCCTAGTAGCACAGTTGGCAGCAGCCGGTTTGTCGTATGAGAATGTCAATCCCAACCTGCTCAGTCATAGCTTGGGCCGCGCTGATATGATGTCGCTGCACCCCGCCGAACCGTGGCCGCTGGAAGATGGGGATGCTTATCTGCTATGCACCGATGGCTTCTGGAACGCCTTGGCCGACCACGAGTTGGAAGCCCAACTGCAACTGGCCGGGAGCGTGGAAGACTGGATTACGCTACTTTCGCACAAGGTTAGCTGTCGTGGCGTACAAGATAATTATTCGGCGATCGCCGTATGGATCGGGAGTCCGCAGTCGATTACGCTGGCGCGCGTACGGAGATAAGAATCCGCCGGCAAATGACTCATCCACAAGCAGTATATTCCTCTCTGCGGGCTTGTTATTGCGGGCTCCGGTGTACTTGATCGACTTTGCCTGTGGTCTGAAGCAGAATTGATGTGAGAGGAGAGCCTACTTGGGCATCAGCGATCAACCTGATGATGGCTGGCGACTCACACCTGACATCTTGGCGCATCAGTGCCGGACGGAGTGGGATAAGGAGGAGTCCATCCCATTGGTTATGCTGCTATGGAGAGCTTCCGAC